>JAKUOQ010000069.1 GCA_022450865.1 Nitrospinales bacterium
CCACCGGAAACCCTTGATTCCCACATGAAAGATTCACTAGAAATAGTGGCACACAAGAGATTACCTCCTGGTGGAATCAAGTTTCTTCCTAACTTACGTTATCTGCTTGACCCCAAAAATACAGATCTCTATAGAAAAGAATTTATTACTAAATTAGCGGATATTGCTGATGTCTATATCAATTGTGCATTTGGTTGCAGCCACCGAATAACCAAAAGCATAAAACTTTTACCACAAATGATGCGTACCAATGGCAAAAAAGTAGTTTCAGGTGTATTGCTCCATGAGGAAGTGAGCCGCCTAGGAGCGTTTGCCGAAAAAATTTCATCTAACCCAAAAAAAACATTAGTCATAGCCGGGGGATCAAAAATTTCGGATAAAATAAAAATCCTAAAACAATTTGTTGAAACTGGGGTCCAAGGAATTTTTATTGGCGGAAAAATGGCAAACTCTTTTCTCATGGCCCAACAACAAAAAGACCTACTCAAACCTTTTAGTCTTGAAACCATCCCCATCAAATTAGCAAGCACAGAAGAAAACGAAAACCTGGAAATTTTAAATGACGTAAATTTGGCAGAAAAAATAATTGCCTTAGCTGAAGAGAAAAATGTATCCATTTTATTACCAGATGACTACAAAGTTGTTTCAGAATATAAATCAACCTCATTTGAAAATAAAACTACACCTGACTTTTCCAAAGAACTTCAGCTCGATTTAGGAGAAAAAACCATTACTCAGTTTGAAGATAAATTAAAAGGTATCGAAAATGTTTTTTGGAACGGACCCTTAGGAGCTTATGATCACCCAATGTGTTCTAGTTATGCAGAAGGTTCACTTGAAATAGCAAAACTTCTATTTAAAAATACAATACTCAATCCAAAAATCTCTATTGTGATTGGAGGAGGAGATTCAGCGGCTATCCTGAACATAATTGGCGGGAGTGAGTTAAAAAAAATGATCAAAAGACAAATCGGGAAACTCATACCTCCGACGGTCAATAGAAACCAGATTTCTATTGATTTTCTTGAAAATGACTCCTACCAATTATGGAATTATTTTACCCATAATTTTTTTGTTTCCACGGGTGGAGGAGCATCTTTGGAGTTTCTCCAAGGTTTTCTTGAGGTAGAAGTTCATGGGGATATGGCATCTTATTTACCAGGAACGGCAACCCTTATGGAATCAGGCATATCTTAGTTTAAATTCATATATTTACCCCGGATTTCCTATAAATTATGTCATATGATTTAAATTCAAAAAAAATTAAAAATAGAGAAAAACTAATTAAGTACCGCAAGGCTTTTAAAGAAAAAATGCCAATGGCGGAAGAGATACCTCAAGGGGAAGGTGAATTAAATCGGGATGGAAACCCAAAAATTCCACCCGGCCAAAAAGTCGTAGAATCATGGCCAGTACTAGATTTAGGGGTCACCCCCGAGTTGGATGAGTTTAATTGGAATCTTACCGTCTCAGGGCTGGTAAAACATGTAAAGACTTTTGATTGGGATGCCTTCCAGGAGTTACCTCAAACATCCGATGTTTCCGACTTTCACTGCGTGACCTCATGGAGTCGCATGAACAATCGATGGGAGGGAGTTAAATTTATAGATATCGCTGCTAGTTGCGAAGTATTACCGAGTGCTAAATTTGTTTATATCAAAGCTTGGGATGGATATTCTACAAACCTCCCCTTAGAGGAAGCCTTAAAGTATGATGTGTTACTTGTCCACAAATGGGAAAATCACCCTCTAACAAAAGAACATGGAGGGCCTGTTCGTATGATCACTCCACAGCTCTACGCCTGGAAAGGAGCAAAGTGGATTGGGGAGATAATTTTTCGTGATTATGATGAACTCGGTTTCTGGGAAAAAAGAGGCTATTCTAATACAGGTGAGCCTTGGTTGAACGACCGGTACTCATGATTTGATTTTCAGGTTACCCTAAGTGTTTTTAAATTTTGAAATGCTTCCGAGTCCATAATTACCTTAACCCCGGCATCTCCAATACCTGTATCAAACATCAGTAGCGTTTCGATATTAACTAAAGTCTTGGTTTTAGCAAGATGTTGAGCAGAATCCAAATTCAGATAATTTCTTGCAAGATTTAGATGTTTTACCCTTTGCAAAACCTTGGATTTTGCGAGAATCTTAACTCCCTTTACCGAAAGATCTGTTCGGTAAAGATTAAGTTTTCTTAAATTTGCAAATGCTGATGCCTTGGCTAAACTAATAACTGGTTCATCACCAATCGCATTTTCCTGAAAAATTAACACCTGTAATTTACGAAATTTTTCACAATCAACAATGGTCATCGCCCCATCAGGACCAATGTTGTTGTAGCGTAAATCGAGCAATGATAAGTTTCCTATAAAATTTGCATCAGGCAATGCTTTTACCCCTTTATCAGAAACATTATTATCCCCAAGATATAACCGTTTTAAATTCTTAAATTTTTGACTTTGAAATAAATGGTGCGCCCCTCTCCATGTAAGTTTATTCCTACTGAGGTCAAGGTTTTCAACATCAAAGTCTCTATTAGCGCTCACTAAGGCTTCTACTCCTTCATCGCCAATAAACTTTCCGTTCAACTCTAAAGCTTCACCATCCTCAGAGAGGCATTCATCAATTACTCGGTTAATGTATTCAAGCTTTGCAGTAGTAACCAAATTAATTTACCTTCGAATTTAAGTTTACAGTGCAGCGAAACCCAATATCAGTAAAACCCCTAGAAAACGGGCTACTCCAGTCTCTGTAACCAGATGCCATAGCCTTAACCGAATCAGACCACGACCCCCCTCTTCTTACTTTCATAATACCACTCATAGGGCCTCTAGGGTTATGAAGGGTATCAGCATAATAATACCTTATAGAAAACCAATCACTTACCCATTCCCAAACATTTCCCGCCATATCGTAAAGCCCATTTCCATTTGGGGAAAAACTTCCAACGGGAAAAGCTTTATCGTGTAATTTCAATCCTCCTCTGGCAGGAGGACTCATAAGGTCAAAACCATTTCCCCAGGGAAATTCACAACCATTACCATTTCCAGCGGCTCGTTCCCATTGAGCTTCGCTGGGAAGAGATTTTCCAACTAAATGGCAATAATCCGCAGCCTCATACCAACTTATTTTGGAAACCGGACAATCATCACAATCTCCATAGATGCTTCTACGTAAGTTATGTTCTGGAAAAATCGATTCAAATTTTTTATTGGTAACTTCATATTTATCGATCCAGAATGAATCTAAGTGAACTGCTTGTTCAGGAGCGCCATGCTGAGGGCCAAATCGATTACATCCTCTTTTAAATACTCCTTTAGGTATGAATACCATATCATCAAGTACTTTTGAATTTTCTGCCCACGTAGTTATATTATTTCCAAAAAATATTGAACAGGAGAAAAATAACAAAAATAGAATAGTCTTAAGCATAAAATTAAACTTAGAATCGAGGCTTATCAACCTCTCAGATTTTCAAGAATAGCCAGAGTTGCCTTGGACCTATTTAGTGTATAAAAGTGGATACCTGGTGCCCCCGAATTTATTAAGCCTCGACATTGTTCAATTGCGTGGTTTATTCCTATTTCTCTAACTTTATCTAAGTCATCCTTAAACCCATTAAATTTTGCAATAAGCGAATCAGACAAACTCGCTCCGCACATTTTGGTAAAACGTTGACTTTGTTTGAGGTTTAAAATTGGCATGATGCCAGGAATAATAGGAATATTTATACCTTCTTTTTCTGCACGTTTTATAAAATCAAAATAATATTTATTATCAAAAAATAACTGAGTGATCAGAAAGTCAACTCCACAATCAACTTTCCGCTTCAAGTTATCCATATCTTGCGATAAATTTACACATTCAATATGACCTTCCGGATAACATGCTGCTCCAACACAAAAGGAAAAATTAGATTTTATAAAAGACACTAATTCATTTGAATAACCAAATCCGCCTTCTGGTTTTATAAATTGCTCTTCACCTTTCGGAGGATCCCCACGTAAAGCTAGAATGTTTTCTATGCCACAATTTTCCAAACTTTCAAGGACTGAAACGATTTCATCCTTTTTGTGACCCACACAAGTCAGGTGAGCCATACTTTCTATACCAATTTCATTTTTTATTTTACCAACAAGGTCAACAGTTTTGGAGCGAGTGTTTCCTCCAGCACCATAGGTTACTGAGACAAAACTGGGGTCGGCGGGTTTTAATTCTTCGATAGTCTCAAATAGACTTTGAAAACCTGCTTCATCTTTAGGTGGAAAAAATTCAAAAGAAAATACAGGTGAGGAGGACTTTAGTTTTTCGCTGATTTTCATTCCTTCGATATTAGCATATGCACAAAAAGAAATGAAGGAAGTACTAATGCAGACTATTGAAAATTCAGATCTTTATGGGGACGGATTTTCATAAATCCCAAATCTTTTAAGATAAGAAATAAAAGAAACCACATCGACCAACTCAACAGGTTCTTCATCTATAGATCGAATAGCTTCATCTGAAAAATAACCCGTGGTGATAAATATTCCACGAGAGGCACCCTCTCCCTTAACCGTGTCCAAGAAACCTTTCACCTTTATAGCATTTACCGTTTGCCCAGGTGGATCAATGATACAAAGAGCTAAATAAGCTCCTCCAACAACCGGGGTTTCATCATTCATGGCTATTTCAAGCTCATGGTCATTAGCCCAAACCGAATGTACATATTCTAGATTAAACTTTTCAAGAAATTCTACGCACTTGTCTTTAAATGCAGTCGAGTCGCGCAAAAATATAGGAATATCGTCGGGACTATCGAAATGAATTTGTTCTTGGGGATTGGGAGGTGAAATTTTCTTCAGGGATACGATTAGCAAAATGCCAATTATAAAAGAGACGAAAGTTATTACGAATATAGCCACTTACTTTATCATTTCATCCCAAACTTTTTCTTTTTTACCCTGCTTTATCCACTTATCGTTTTTTACCATCTGCTTGACCGCGATCCAAAAAACCCACGCCACAAAAATCAACATGGTCCCAATAGGTATATTGTCTGGCTTTGTAGCAATTAACAAAAAGTTTTCAAGGCCTGAGTTTTCCATAATCCATCCTTAACGAAAAATAAGTATATTAATTATATAAATGATCTATGGTTGAGGCAATTATTATTCATCTTCTTCCTCATCTTCCTCTTCTTCACCATCACCCTCTTCTTCACCATCTTCATCCATCTCACCCAAAGACTCATCGAAATCTAATTCAGCTGTATTATAAGCAACAATCATGTCTTTAAGGGTGGCTACCTGGGTATCTACGTCACCTATTGTTTTGATTTCATCAAATTTTGTAGGAATTTTATAGTTATCCCCATCCTTCACCCAGTGAGAAGGCATTGGTGTCCACGGAATCAGTGCTCGGGTATCTTTCAACCATTTTGGTATCCAATTCTGCCGCAGTCGTTGACTGGCCAGAGAAAATTCTATACCTTTTTGTCCGTCATCATGGCAACGCCCACAATCCATATAGGTCACCATTGCTGCGCCTTTTTGGGCAATAACAGGGTCTTTTGAAAGATGGACTTCAGCCTCATAATTATTGACAGGAGAAAGAGCTTCAAAGTATGCGGTTAAATCTCGAACTTCTTTATCTGTAAAGGCAAATGTAGGCATTTTGACCTTAATCCAAGTTCGCACCGGAGTGGGACTACGTAAAAAAGAATATAGCCAAGAGCTTTTGAGGCGTTCCCCAACATGGTAATCCCCCATTTCTAAGGGAGGGGGATATTGTGTCTTCGCCTTCAGGTATTTCTGAATTTCTCCACCCGTGCCTTCCACATTATGACAACCGCGACAATTATACTTCGTTATTATCCTCCGTCCTGTCTCAAGGGTTTTTTCTTTCTCGGATAGAGTTTTACGATATTTTATTGGAATTTTGCTACCATTAAAGCCCTTAAGAAGAACCGTGAGCGCATTGATATCATCTTCAGATAAATGGAAGTTAGGCATTTTATCCAAAACTCGTTCCGTCCTAAATGAACTTGGTTTTCTTAGTTTAGTTTTTGCCCAAGATTCCCAAGTGTTTGGAATATGCGTATCACCAAACTCCAATTCCACAATCATTTTTCGCCCAAACGATGATAACTCTGGAGCAATACGACCTTCCGTTTCCATACCTTTAATATCATGACATGCGAAGCAGCCTCGTCTGCGAACCACATTTTCCCCGTGCTTTATAATTGCAGGATCTTTTAGCTTGGCTTCGAGTCCAGGTATGGTTTCTTTTTTTCCAAACTGAATCAAATAGGCCGCAATATCAGACGCTTGTTCTTTTTTTAACCTCAGATCAGGCATTTTACTTTTTGGATTGTAAGAGTGTGGAGCACCTACCCAAGTAACTAGCCAGTCAGCACTTACCTTGTTCCCAATATTACTTAAATCGGGAGCATGTTTTTCCCCCTTACCATTAAGGGTATGGCAAGCTTGACATCCAACAGATTCAAAAAGTTTCTTACCTTTTTCTTCATCACCACCTTCAAACTTTTCATTTAATGTATAACCTTTATCAGAAACATTTAGAAGGTAAGCGGTAGTTCCTAACAGATCTTTTTCATTAAATCC
>JAKUOQ010000007.1 GCA_022450865.1 Nitrospinales bacterium
AATGAAAAATTAAGTTCAGACAACATTATGCGGCTGTTTGAACCCTATGATTACATATTGGATGGTACCGACAATTTTGCTACACGATATCTCATTAATGATGCTTGCGTGTTGACTGGAAAAACCAATATTCATGGCAGCATTTTTCGTTTTGAGGGTCAGGTCACAGTATTTAAACCGAATGACGGTCCGTGTTATCGTTGTTTATATCCTGAACCTCCACCACCCGGTCTTATGCCAAATTGTCAAGAAGGTGGTGTGCTTGGTGTTTTAGCGGGTATTATTGGAAATCTGCAAGTGGTGGAAACTTTAAAGCTAATTTTAGGTCAAGGGGAAACATTAGTAGGGTCCCTGCTCTTATATGATGCATTAAAAACCGAGTTCAGAAAGTTGAAACTAAAAAGAGATCCAAAATGCCCTGTCTGCAGTGATGAACCCACAATTAAAGAGCTCATCGATTATGAGGAGTTCTGTGGATTGTCACTCTGACCAAACTTTAATAATTACCTGTTGACCAGTTAGAATATTTGGAGCAACGGGTTATATTTTTCTAAAGATTTTTATATGTCATCAAAGCCGTTGAGTTTTCCTATCTCTTTTGAAGTGCAGGCTCCTACCTGCCCGGTCATAACGGACAAGTCCGTTTTGGATGCAATTGGGAACACCCCTTTAATTCGAATTCATAACATCGGCAAAGAGTATAAGAATGTCGATATCTATGCTAAGGCAGAATGGAAAAATTCTGGTGGCTCAGTAAAATCGCGCCCTGCCCTTAAAATGATCGAAGACGGAGAAAAATCAGGCAAATTGACCAAAGATAAAATTATTCTTGATTCCACATCGGGGAATACGGGTATCGCCTATGCGTTGATAGGGAAAGTAAAGGGGTACAAAGTCAAGCTCGTTATGCCTGCTAATGTTTGTAAAGAACGAAAAGGTCTCATGGCTGACTTTTATGGTGCAGAAATCGTAACCTCCAGCCCGTTTGAAGGTTCCGATGGTGCAATTATTCTGGCCAAAGAAATTTATGAAAAAGACCCCGACAAGTATTTTATGCCAGACCAATACAATAACGATTCTAACTGGAAAGCTCATTACGAAACTACAGCCAAAGAAATATGGAAACAAACCAGTAGTCGCGTTACTCACTTTCTCGCAGGAATTGGTACAGGTGGGACCATAATGGGAACCAGTCGAGGCCTGCGGAGTTTTAATCCTGATATTAAATGTTACGCTGTTGAGCCCGCAGAATCACTTCATGGATTGGAAGGTCTCAAACATATGGAGACATCCATTATTCCAGGGATTTATAAGGAAAATGAACTAGATGGTAAAATCAGTGTCCCAACGGAAGAATCATACGATATGGTTGAAACATTAGAAAAACAGGAAGGAATTCTCGTCGGACATTCATCAGCCGCTGCCATGTTAGGTGCTCTCAAGTTGGCTGCAAAAATCGAGAGCGGTGTGATCGTCACCGTGTTTCCTGATAGCTGCGAAAGGTGCTACGTTAATTTTGGCCATTTCAACAAATATTATGAAAACGATACTAGTCATAAAATTCCACAAGCCGACTAGTCTTCCTCCAAGCCAATGGGCCGCTTCCAAAAACACATTTTTGTTTGCATCAACGAAAGAAAATCAGGTGACAAAAGAGGCTGCTGCACTTCAAGAGGATCGTTGAAATTACTGGATCACCTCAAAGGACGTGTGCATGAACTGGGCTTAAAAAAGAAAGTGCGTGTAAACAAATCCGGTTGTCTAGATGCCTGCTCTCAAGGCCCTACAATGGTCATTTATCCGGATGATATCTGGTACGCACCACGTACAAAAGAAGATATGGAAGAAATCCTTATAGAACATATTCAGAATAATCGCCCTGTAGAAAAACTAGTTATAAATTACAAGTAGGAAGCCCTTATTGTTCGGCACTCAACTGCTCTGATTTTATTTGTGCTTGGCAGAGTTTATAAAAGATCCCCCTTTGCTGTAATAGTTCATTTCTCTTCCCAAATTCGATAATCTTTCCATTTTTAAGTACAAGAACCTTGTCAACATGCATCAGAGTAGAAAGTCTATGCGCAATTATGATACTGGTTCGCCCACGAGTCATTTCTTTAATTCCATTTTTAATTTGACGCTCGGTATCCATATCAACGCTAGAAGTTGCCTCATCAAGAACCAATATTTGAGGTTTTACTGCGAGCGCTCTGGCAAAGGATAGTAGTTGCCTTTGCCCAGAAGAAATACTCCCCCCTCCCTCAATTAATTCCTGTTCATATTTTAACGGAAATTTATTTATAAAATTATGCGAATTAACTGCAGTAGAAATAGATTGAATTTCCTCTTCCCTCATTTGCACATTTCCTAGACGAATATTATCTATAATTTTCCCGGAAAACAGGAAAACATCTTGTTGTACCAATGCAATCTGCTTTCGCAAATCAAATTTATTAATGTCTTTGATAGATTGCCCATCAAATAAGATGTCACCTTTATTAATCTCATAAAACCTACAAAGGGCATTTATGATGGTCGACTTTCCTGATCCAGTAGCACCAACAATGGCCAGACTCTCTCCTTTTTCTAAAGAAAAGGAAATATCTTTTAAGACAAACTGATTCTCATTGTAAGATAACCATACATTTTTAAACTCCACATTACCTTTAATTTTAAAACCTTTTTGAGGCGGAACCATTGAAGGAATTTGTTCCGGGGTATCAAGTAATTCAAAAATTCGCTCAGATGAGGCCATAGCAGTTTGTATGATATTAAATTTTTCAGCAAGATCTCGGACAGGTTCAAAAAACTTTTGCAAATACTGAATAAATGCTACCAAAACCCCTAATTGGATTTCATCTTGAACAAATCGCCCGCCCCCATACCAAATGACCATACCAATCGCTAGCGAATTGAAAAAATCAATGGATGGCATATAAAAGGCGTTATATCGAACCGTCCTTAGATCTTCTTTCAACCGCTCATTATTGATAGAAAAAAAATTCCTGAAGTTTTTCTTTTCACTATTGAAGCACTGCACCGTATCCATTCCTGAAAGGTTTTCCTCGATGTAGGAATTAAGTTCTGAAACATGTGCACGGTTTTTTCTGAGAGCATCCCGTGCACGAACTCTATAAATCCGGGTAGCGGTAGCTAAAAGGGGGAAAACAATACAGACAACCAGAGTAAGTTTCCAATCGAGATACAGCATTACAAAGAATATCCCAAAAAGTGTAAACAAATCGCTAAAAATAAGAATGAGACCGGAAGTCAGCATTTCATTTAACACTTCCACATCATTAACTACTCGAGTAATAGTCTTACCGATAGGATTTTTATCAAAATAAGAAAAAGACATTTTATGAAGGTGGGAAAAAACTTGTGACCTAAGATCAAACATTACTTTTTGCCCAATGTACTGCATGAGATAGGTCTGAAAAAACTGAAATATAAAAGAAAATATCAGAACCGCAAAGTATATAGCCGCAATAACATCCAAGCCATTTATATTTCCTTCTTTTATATGATCATCAATAACAATTTTTGTAAGATAAGGGCCCGTCAAATTTAATATAGAAACAGCTAAGAGTAGCAAAACAGCCAAACTTACCAGCCTCCAGTAGGGTTTTAAATGAACAAGAACCCTTTTAAACAAAATCAGGTCTTTATATCGATCCCTTAGATCTTCACTTTTATTCATTAAAGAATTATCTTCATCTCTCTGGCTAATTCCTGATTTCGAAACAATTCAGCATAAACGCCTCCCAATTCAACCAACTGAGAGTGGTTTCCCTGTTCAGAAATAGCCCCATTTTCAATAACAACTATATTATCTGCACTTAATATTGTAGAAAGCCGGTGAGAAATAATTATCTTGGTTGTATTACTATAGTATTTCTTTAAATTTTCTAGCAAACCCTTTTCCATTTCAGAATCTAAACTGGAAAAGGAATCATCAAGTATCAATAATTTAGGATTTTTCAATAATGCCCGGGCCAGAGCAATTCTTTGCTTCTGCCCTCCCGACAATGTAACTCCCTTTTCACCTATAAGAGTCTCGATGTGATCAGGAAAAATTTTTAGATCAGACTCCAATCCCGCAACTTGTACTATTTTTTCTATCTCCGAGTCAGATATATTCTTATTACCCAGTGCAATATTATTACGAATAGAAGTTGAAAAAAGAAAAGGTTCCTGACTCACATACCCAATATAATTCCTTAAACTTTGTAATGAAAACTCTCGAATAGATTTTCCGTCAATTAAAATATCACCGGAAATGGGATCATAGAAACGAAGTATAAGTTGGGCTAAAGTTGTTTTTCCTGATCCAATCAAGCCAACGACTCCGAGGGTTTGTCCGGATAATACTCTCAAATCAACCCCATTAAGGGTTCTATCCGCGTCATCAGAATAGGAAAAGCAAACTTTAACAAACTCCAAGTCACCATGGTTTGGAATATCCATAAATTTTACACCTTCATCCACGATTTTTGGTTTTGCAAAAAACACTTCATTGATTCTTTTCATACCAACTAGTCCTTTTTGAGTTAGGTTAAATACATAACCAATCCCCATCATAGGCCAAGATAGAAGCATCAAATAACCATTAAAGGCAACAAAGGATCCTAAAGTTATTTCTTCTGAAACAACTGCTTTCCCACCCATCCAAAGAGAAATCATACTTGCAATACCCATCGAAAAAACCATGGTTGGAGTAAATAAACCAAATATTTGGGTAACTCTTAGATTTTTTTTAATGTATTCAAGGTTTAATCTTTTAAATTTTTCTTTTTCATACTCCTCCTGTACAAATGCATGAAGAATTCGAATACCCGAAAGGTTTTCCTGTACCCGTTCGGTGATTTTAGATAAATGCTCCTGTACTTCTGTATGTCTTTTTCCTATTTCTCTTACAAAACAGAAGAACAAAACAGATATAAACGGCAAAGGAATGAAAACTTTAAGAGCCAAGTCAAAATTTATAAAACTCATCATTACTACGGCCATGATAATAACGAAAACTGCATCAATAAGGATTAAAACTCCCAGACCAAAAAAGTCACGAACCGCCCTTAAATCATTCGTAGCTCGCGACATAAGATCACCTGTTTTTTGTTTCTGATACCAAAAGCGATCAAGACTAAGTAGATGCTGAAAAAGATCATTGAGGATATCAAATTCAATTTTTCTGGAAAGACCGAACATGTACTTACGCCAACCATAACGTCCCCCCATTAAACCCAATGAAATTAAAAAAAGTAAAAGAACATATTTCAATATTTGTTCTTTCCCATTTTTTAAAGAAATAATATCAATGAATTCTTTTATCAACCACGGAACAACAAGCGTCATTGCATCCGTAACAATCAATGCCAAAACACCCAAGAGAAATTCCCTGCGATATTTATTGACATACGGTAAAAAGGATTTCAGATTATTCAATCTCAGTTCCTGAAAAATGTATTAATTAAAATAAATATGTATTTATTTTAGGCTTAATAGGTAATAAGCCGTCTCTTAAAGCAAAGGAAGGGAAGACAGAAACGGCATTAAAGTTATATTAGGACAACTCAATAAATACAACAAACACGATAAAGAAAAATTTTGAAGATTTTCTGACTAAGATTACTGAATAGCATTTAATACCTATTTTTTTGGCATGGATATAATGAAGTAGTTTTTTACCTTTTTTGAAGCAATAAGTTGGTTCGCAAACTCACTAGCCTTGTTTTTTGATGAAAATTTTCCAACCCTTAATTTATACCAAAGGCCGCCCGATCTTCTTTTGGACTTGGTTATATATAAGTTTTCAATATTTTTTCGTTTTAATTTTTCCACCAACTTATTTGCCTGTTTTGCCGAAGTCACAGCGGCAATTTGCACGGTAAACACACGATTACCTTTTTTACTTTCAATCGATCCATTAGTAACCCTGGGACTACCCTGAAATGTATCTTTTCCCTGACCATAATTTGGCGACCATACTTCCTTAAAACTCATTCCAATCACAATAAGAATTGAAACAATGCCAAAAGCAGTAAACTTTTTCTTAAAAGGAAGGTTCCCAAATAAGTATGCACCATCTAAAATTTTTAGCAGCACCCATTTACCAGAGTTTCTCAATCTTAATCCAAACCAAATCATTCCTTTCTTTATTAGAGAAATTTTGGTTGTAACCAGACCCATTTCTACTTTTAAACGTTTCAGGTCCTGCAAGTCTTCTTTTCTAAATAGCTTTATCTTTTTTAATTTATAAGCAATCCGCGTTTCATCTGCTTTGGATTTCAATTCCTCCTGCTGGCTGGATTCCAATTTATAAAAAATTTCTTCACACTTTCTATGCAAATGGGGAGCAACACCTACAAGATTTCCTTCACAATATGATTGCGCCAAAATATTTTTTATTTTCTTTTCATCCTCCAAAGAAAATTCAAGAGCCTTCACAAAAAAACTTAATGCCCGCTCATCTGTACGTCGATGAGCCAAATAAATAGGAAGGACAAATTTAATAATTTCTTCCGAAAGTTCATTTTTCTCATCTAAGGCACTCAAAAATAGAGGTTCCGTTTGTCCCGACCATTGCTTAGCCCTTAAGAATAAGCGAGCTAAATAAGAAGTAAAAACAGGGTCGTGCTGTTTTTCCTGCTGATACATTATTAGCAATAGATCCATTTCCTGACCACTCAACTCCTGTCCTCTATTTAATATTGATAAAAGAGGCTTTCTGAAGCGAGAATTTTGTGGACTTTGAATGAATGCTTGGACGTAATAACTTAGAGCTCTTGGACTTTCCTCTCCGATAGAAAGAAGATAATCTGCATACTGCAAAACACTTAAGTTCCGAAAACGCTTACCCGTGCTTGGCAAAAAATATGAAGAATAAGTAAACTCAATTAAATTTTCAAATTGAAATTTAATATTTTTAGAAAGGGAGTTGGGAGATATGTTTTTTAAATTGTGCAAAGCATTAGTAAATCTTTGCTCCCCAAGCATCCCATATCCTATAAAACCAAAAAATAGACAAACTAGAAATATCGACCACTGGACAGCCCAATCGTCAAACACAATATTTGGTAATGCCACCTCATGAATAAAATAAAGACTCGAAAACCCAATTCCAAACATTAGGAATAGCGTGCATGCAAATCGAGCAAAATAAAATTTTATAGTCTGAGGTACCATATATGGTTTCTAATTTGAGAAGGTTTTGAATTTTTCCACTTCTAAGTTTTCCCTTGCATCTAATTCAGATATTGGATCTTCAATTGGTAAAGGAGAAAGATCCACATCTTCTTTTACCGCAATCTCAATTTTTTCTAGAGAAAACTCATCAGGTAACTTCCCTGTTTTCACGTCAACTGTGGCGATTTTTATATTACCCGGCACAGGAAATTTAACTTTAGTTTTTCCCTCAAGTGCTTTTTGCATGAAATGCACCCAAATGGGTGCTGCTGCACTCGCTCCCGTCAATCCTTTCCCAGACCTTGTCTTCATTGAATCATTATTGTCAAACCCAACCCAAACGGAAGTAGAAATATCTTTTGTAAAACCATTGAACCATGCATCTTTAAAGCCGTTTGTTGTACCTGTTTTTCCTGCTGCTGGATGTTGGAATCCCATTCTTCGTACAATTTTTCCCGTTCCTCTCTCAACAACACCGCGCATCATATCTAACAACGGATAAAGAGTATCTGGGCCATATTGTTGCACTCCTTGATAAAAATGTTCATACAGACGGTTACCTTGAAAATCCTCAATTTGCTGAATCAAATAAGGTTCATTATAGATTCCAAGGTTGGCAATTACGCTATAGGCAGATGCAATTTCTAAAGGAGAGATCCCTGACGTACCCAGAGCAAGTGAAAGATGTCTTCCAAGCGGACTTTTTATTCCAAATTTTCGTGCCGTTCGAATGACTTTGTCTGGGCCCACCTGTTGCATTAATTTAGCGGACACAATATTTATAGATTTCAACAGTGCCTTCTTAAGTACTATATTTCCAGCATATTCTTCATCGAAGTTCTGAGGTTCCCATGGTTCTGCACCTGGAATCTCTATTTTAAAGGGTTCATCATTTACTACCGTTGCTGGAGAAAAATTCAGACTTTCCATGGCAGTCAAATACACAAAAGGTTTAAATGATGAACCGGGAAGTCTATTGTTAGAAACAGCACGATTAAACTGGCTGTGGGAATAGTTTCTTCCTCCTAGCAAAGCTTTGACAGCACCGCTTTTATTTTCAATAGCTACTAGCGCCACCTGCAGTTTTTCCGAATTAGTTTCTTTCTTTATTTTTCCTTTTAAGGCCTCTAAATGATTCCGGGCTCCTTTTAATGCAAAATACTGGTATCTGGTATCTAAAGTAGTAAAAATCTTTAATCCACCAAAATGTACGAATTCTTTACCATAATTTTTTTGTAGTTTAGCCAATACTTCATCTACAAAGTACAGGTTAGGATTGGACTCTACTTTTGGACTGGCAAGATCAATTCTAGAGTTTAATGCTGCCTCTCTTTCACTACTTGAAATTAGGTTTTCTGAAACCATTCGTTTTAAAATAAAATTTGCCCGTTTCATGGCCTTTTCAAAATGGACAAATGGGTTAGCATTATTTGGAGAGTTTGGAAGGCCGGCAAGCATGGCTGCCTGTAAAAGAGTTAAATCTCGCGCCCTACTTTTAAAATAGGTTTGAGAAGCTTCCTCTACACCATATGCCCCGCTACCAAAATAAATCTGGTTGCTATAGGCCTCGAGGATCTGTTCTTTCCCAAATGTAACTTCTAACTGAAAGGCAACGAGGAGTTCTTTAATTTTTCGTACCCAGTTCCGCTCAAAAGAGAAAAATAAATTCTTAGAAAGTTGCTGGGTTATGGTGCTACCCCCTTGAACAATCTTTTTGGTGCGGAAATTAGCTATCAAGGCCCTTATAAGGGCGCGATGATCTATTCCGTTGTGACTATAAAATCGCGCATCTTCAACTGCAATTATTGCTTTTAAAAAATAGGGTGAGATATCTTCAATGTTTACGGGGTATCTTTCACCAAGAACCTTAATTCGTTCACCATCGGCGGAGTAAATTTCGGTCGGAAGACTTAAATTGATATGCTCTAAACTTTGCGGAAGTTGCGGAAGATCTTCACTCAACCAGACATAAATACCGGAAACAGTTAAAATTGAAATAACAGCCGAAATCACAATTACCCGACTCAAAAACTGTAGAAGTCGATCAATCAAGGAATCACCTCCAACAGAGATTGTCCTTCAGCTTGGCTTTCCATTAAATTATCTGATTTGTCAATTTGAGACATTATATTGTTAGCCAACTCCAAGGCAACAGGTATCAATAAAACTCCCGTGTAGTAATCAGTATCGTATTCGATTCCAAAAACAAGTTGTTTTGAAGGATCCTTACCAGTTACAACATCGGCAACACCAACACGGGTAAGAAAGTAGTTCTTTTCTAAAAACCAGCGAGGTTCTGGGAAAACGGCTTTTTGAGTAACCGGATCCAGGCTTTTCAATACAGGCAACACTTCACCTATATTAAAAATACGATTTGATTTGAAATTTGAATCCTCAAGGGTTCCTCGTTTTATTGAACGGGTGGCTTGAACATCCAATATTGTATCTACAGACAAGAAAATTTCGTGGACTGGAATATTTTTATGATCAAGAAACTGAAGGGTCACCCAAGGACCGAATCGTTTTAACAAGACACGATCCCATTCTTTTTCAGAATCCAGACTGATCAAATCATAGGGAGAGATAATTTGTTCTGAGCCTTGACCGGGAAAATCAAAATAAAGCTGAAGAAATTTTTCGCGCGTAACAACTAAAGGGAAACCCGGCGCAACGTTTTCAAATAATTCTTTAAGAGAGGAGATGCCCCGAGCATTTTCCTCCTGAATATCTAGAGAAGAGCGAATGGATTGAATTTGGGCTTGTGCGATTAGGGATTGTCTATCCCGCTCCCACATACGGCCTAATTGAGGACGTTTGTGGTTTTGCCATTTTAAGTAATAACCGACACTTTTTTCAAATAGGTTGGTATAAAACTCAAGAAAAAGAAATGCAGAAAGAACAACTACTCCTGCTACACTGTGCCGTGCCCACCTGACACCGGAAAATTTCACAAATTTTTATCTCACGGTGATTTTATTAATAGTTTGGGTAACTAGTTTAAGCTTGTCTATCTTTTCTTGCAAAACTTTTTTATCCAGTTCTTTTCTAGTCAGCTTTCTTGTAGTTTTTGACTTTGGGGAAGGTTCAGTTTTAATGCTGCGTTTAGGGCTTAGTTTTCTGCTACCCTTACGCCGAATACCAACCTTCTCTGAAAGTCGACTAACTACTTTACCCGTTACAACTATCTGCTCTAGTGAATCTATACAATCTTTTTTCAAACCGGATGGCATTTTTCTAAAAAGAGTAAGAATACGCTTTTCAGAATCATCGACTGTTATAATTTCTTGACAATTCGGATCTTTAAAAGTCACATAACCAGTTTGAAAATCTAAAGATTCAATCTGAGCAGGGTTTGATCCCCGACTTATTTTCTCCAAAGGGGCAATATCAATAGGTTTAATACTCGTTGTCAATAACTTCTCTAGGGAAATATTGGCCAATCGAGCAATCTTAATAAGAACTGAAACTGGAGCATCTCTCTCCCCTGCCTCATATCGAACAAAAGTCCTAAACCCAACCTTTAATATTCCAGACATCGTAGATTGGGTACAATCTAATTCCTCTCGAATCGTCTTTAAGTTTTTAGCCAAAATCGACATGAGGTTTTTCCGAGCAAAACGTATGCTTCATACCTGATTTAATTCTAATACCTATAACCACTTTATTCAATAATACTTTTCAATCTTATGCAGCTACAGCTAAGATCAAAAAACCAAACAACTATGGATAAAACTAGAAAAATTTTGTCCGTCCACAAATAAGGAAAATATGGTCGACGAAAATTTGCTGACCTTAAACCAAGCACTTTTTGAAAATTATTTGAGGAAAGTTTAACGAAGAGTTTTGGGCGAAGAAAGCACACATCCGGTTTTAAAAATTTATTTATATAAATATTCTGAACTAATTTTTAAAAATCTTTGAATCACAAGCAATGAATTTGATTTGTTTCAATGGGACAACAAAAATTTCGTCCGCAGTTGTTACTTCAAATAATTCTAGATCATCGCTGAAACCATGCTTTTCAGTATTCTCCAGGATAAGTTCCTGACTATCAACAAATACAATTTTCAACCTATACTGCATTTCAATTTCCTTTCTATAAAACAGGACTAACGCCCTATTCTATTTATCCAGTCTAAAAGAAGATCAATTTGGATAAGCTACATTCTCATATTTTTTGGATAAGGGATTGTTGAGATACCCCTCAACATAATTTTTCAAATATCCCTTTTCATATAGTTTTTTATTTGAAAGGTCTGAGTTTATTTTGTGAAGCACCTTAAAACGGACGTTTGGAAACTGATTTTTAAACTCGTCAAAAGACCTGCCCGAAATATCCCTCTCGTCATTGGAAGATTTTTCCATAATGACACGAGGTAAGTGAATTACTTTCTGGTTGGTAATCCTCTTCGCAATATCGTCAAAAGTTAGCAAAGTCGTACAATCAGAGTCACCTCCCAAGGTATCGTTAGGTACGTACATAAATCGTGCTCGACCAGGTCGAAATAAGGTTAAAACTCGATGAACATTTCCTGCCATGACAATCCAGTCCTTTTTCTCCAGTTCACAGGCATCAAAGGTTTTTATAATTTTATTTCTATTCAAGAAAGCGGTGATATCCGATTCAGTATGTATCATTTGAATATTTGGCAGGTCCATATCGTAAATTTTCCTGGCCTCATCGGGAAGAAACCTTTTGCCTTGTCGCATTAGTTTAGTGGTATTACCATCAATATATTTCAAGGGAGTGAGACATCCCATCCAAAGAAGACACTTTTCGTTGATCTCTGAAATTCTCTTGGCATCTTTAGACATAGAATCTGGGCCTAATGAATAAAAATTAGCGGAGGTAACCGCAGGCCCATCTAAAATCTCCAACACCTGATCTACCGAAGGTCCTTTAGGCATTAATTGTTGTCGATAAGAACTCAGAGAAATGACTGATAACTCAAAATTGATACGACCTGGATATTTATCAGCAAGCCTATTGATCCTTAATGGATCAAAATAGCCCACAGAAAAAACGGTGATCCCCTTATCGGTTTGATCCAGGAACTCTTCTATCCAGTCCATTGCTTTCGGGTGAAGAGCAAGGTCGGTCCACTCCATATACTCATTACCTCCCAGAACCCATGATTCTGACTCACGAGTCGGTAAGGATTTAATCTCATTAAATATAAAATCCCAATGCTCTTGGGTGGTTAAAGGAGTGTCAAAAGTATCGCGATAACTGTGATCCATTTCATAGCAAAAAGTACATTTAACAGGACAGGTTTTCCCGAGACTTAAAGGAATTTTTCTATCCTTTATTTCTTTGCGAAAAATGTTGTAAAGAAATTCTTTATCTTTTATCGACATTCTCTTACCATTCTTTAAAGGCATTCATCAATGATTCATCAACGGGCACTTCCTGTTTTTGATCTTCATCTAAGCCATGAATCATTTCATTGAGATGAACTGCCGCACAGCCCATAAATGCAATGCTTTCCTGTTGCAATTTATAACTGGCTTCTTTCAGCTTTGCCTCAAGTTCACTTAAGTGATTTTCATCAAACGGATGAATCATTGCCGATTTCTTAAAAGCTGCAATGGCCTCTTTATAGTTTTTACTTTCATGCTCGGTGGCCCCATTTTTAAAATTGTCTTGGGCATCTCGTACTTCGTCCACTGTAACTGGCGTTTTTTCTGTCATTGTTTCCTCTCTTTTTCCCATGACTAAAAAGAAAAAGTTTGATCGGGGAAATAATTCGAGCATTTTCCAGACCAAACCATCATTTTTCAGTCATCCCATCATATTCTTAACTCAAAAGAAAATTCAACTATCAAAATTTTGACAAAGATGACTTTATCTAGGTCTATTTATTGTAAATTAAGGAATATTCTAACATTCCTTGAACATGTGCTGTCAAGGTATTAGAAAAGAAGGCGGTTATTTTAGCGGAAGGAGGGGAAATAGAATATAAAAAAAAACACCAACAAGAAAAATAGAGAACATTTAAAAGGCGGGGAAAACCCCCCGCCATCCAAATGAATTCAGTAAAAAACAAACTTATTCGTGTTTCTTTTCAACGCCTTCTGGTGGCTCACATTCACCTTCGGGACACCTCTGCTCCATAGAACAGGAAGACAAAACCAATACCAATGAAACCAAAATAAAGGAAGCTACCAACTTTTTCATCCAGCTTTCTCCTCTCAAAATGTTTTGATTCCAAGCAGTGTTTTGCTGAGCTGGAACCACTTTGAAGTATGCTTTTATCAATATTTTTACAATAATTCAATCATTTTTTAAGAATTTCCAATTACAATAGGAAATATTAGCCCCTATCGGGCCCAGTCTTTAAAATAAAAGGAATTAAATTTGCCCAATTCACGAGACATTGACCTTTCTGCTCTGCAAAATATGCCCTCAAAAACTAGAAGGCAATGGCGATTTCTTGCTGAAACCGACTCCACGAATGCAGAAATAAGTCGCAGGCTAGCAAAGCATCCTCCCGAGCAAGGGCTAATAATCTTGGCAGACAGTCAAACAGATGGAAAAGGCCGATTGGGAAGAACCTGGTATTCAGCTCCTGGAACTGGAGTATATATCTCGACTTTGATCAGACCCAATCTTCCTCCTGAACAATTGCCAATTCTTACGTTAATGGCAGGCCTTGCAACCGTTATAGCAGTGAATGAATTTAGTTCGAACCGTGCCCAGCTAAAATGGCCCAATGACCTTTTACTAAATGGAAAAAAAATTGCAGGTGTTTTATGTGAATACCATCCCAAAAATATTCCTGCGGTAATTATTGGTATCGGCATCAATGTTAACCAGACTCAATTTCCTGCCGACATCAAAGAAATCGCCACTTCACTCAAGCTAGAAACGGGGGAGGAAATAAACCGTACAGCATTAATCAAACAGTTAATAACCCAATTGGACTTTCAGTATAGCGAACTAAAAAAATATAAGGTGGAAACGCTCATCAAAAACTGGACTCGTCATACCGACTTGTTCGGAAAAACCATTACCCTTAAAAAGAGCAGTCAAAGTATTACGGGCAAGGCCATTCGATTAGATAATCTAGGAAGGCTAGTTATTGCCAATGAATCAGGAGAAGAAACAGCTCTCGATTCCGGAGAAGTCCGCTTAGGATAATCATTCTAGCAGGCGGATCAGATTTCCCGCCGCATAGGCGCGGATAGCTTCTTTCCGGTCTTCTAACATTTTGACTAACAAAGGAAACGCTTCGGGGCCACCCATCATTCCGACACCTCTTACTGCTGCCGTACGAACACGGGAATGAGAATCTCGCAAGGCCGCTGTCAATATCTGCAACCTTTTTGGGATGGCGGTTTTCCCCAATACTCGCGCCATCGAGCTTCGTACCTTAAAATCTTGATGGCTCAACAACTCCTCAAATACCACTTGGCAAGCGTCAGAGCCAATCCGATATAGCGCTACCGCTGCAGAAAGTTTAGTCAGGCCATCTTCATCCGCACAAAGTGGAATTAAATCAGCTTCTGCGTTTTTTAAATTACCCATTGCCATGGCGGCCGCCTGGCGAATAGAAGAGTTGGGATGTTTTACCAGTTCTCTCAGTTTCGGTAACATTTCCGGAGTGGCCTTACCTTCCAAGGCTTTTAAACTGTAAAAAATCATCTCTGGCTCAGAATGGTCGAATAATTTAATCAAATGAGGTAATACTTTCTTACCCCCTATCTTGCCAAGGTGCCCGATGGCCTGATAGCGCCGATCAGGAATTGGATGCGTCAATGGATCCAACACTTCTTCCATATATTCTATTTCTCCAAGTTTGACCAGCCCTGCGGAAGCCGCCAATTTCATGGGTACATCATATGATTTAAGATAGCCGCGGATTTCTTCAACCATTTCCGCTCCACCTTCATCCCCTAACATTTCCACCGCAGAACTCCGTACCCATATATCCGGATCTCCTGTGAGCTTACGAGCTGCAGCAAGGGCGGCTGTGGACGAAATTTCTTTTAATCCCTGCAAAGCAAACAATCGCGCTGTAGGATAATAATCACGAACCCCTTTGTTAAGGAGAGGAATCAGTTTAGGATCATGAGACTCCCCCGCCGCACGCAACGCAGCTGCTCGCACAAAGGAATTCTCATTTTTATAAGTTTCTATTAATAATACCTGACAGTCTTCACGAAGTTTTTGTAAAATCCCTTCCGTCTTGGAATCGGCATCAGCAAAACTCTGAAAAACCAAAAAGACAACCACCAATATATAAATCAACTTTCTCAGCATAATTTTGAATTTACCGAATCGATCCTCTTTGAATAATGAGACACAAGATTCTTATAAACCCTGGCCTCTTCAGTTTTACCTCTTTTTTCAAAACCCTGAATCAAAATACTGCTTTTATTAATCAGCATTTCGGTAACCCAGTCCCGCTGTTGCATGTTTAAATCGTCACCACGCAAAAGTTTGTCAAGAGCATAAACACGCCATCGATCCATTCCCCAGTATTTCCGCGATAACTGATCTCTATGCCCCCCACGTTTAAGGATCAATTTTTCTTTTAAAAACTTAAAAGAATAGCGAACTGCAATTCGCAACCAAAGATCATAGTCTTCACATACAGGCATTAACTCATCAAACCCGCCCACTTCATCCAAAATCGACTTACGCAACATAACTGAAGAGGGGCTCACTATGCATAAAGGCAAACATTGCCTAAAAATGTCTCCGGAGTATTTCTGGTGTTTTTTCATTGGATTAACACGAACTCCGTTACGAATCCATATCTCATCTGTATAGACTGCCATGCATTCCGGGTGAACCTGCATCCATTGGACTTGGGCTTTTAGCTTACCCTCTTCCCATAAATCATCTGAGTCTAAAAAGCAAATCAATGATCCTCGTGCCCTCTCAAGCCCCTTATTCCTGGCATAGGAAACTCCACGATTCTCTGCCAAGTTTATTACTTGAATGGTAGGAAAACTTGCGAGCTCTTTAACTGTTGCATCTTTAGAACCGTCATTAACAACTATTAACTCCAATTCACCCTGTGCCAAAACGGACCGAATACTTTCAGCAACACAGTAGGCCCTGTTAAAAGTTGGAATAATTACCGAAACCAAAGGTGGGTTCATACTCTAAATATTCCTTAAATAAAGTTGCACTAATAAACCTTTAGTATTACAGATGAAAAAACAGGGGTTTTCGGCAGTTGAGTTCAAACACCTCAAAATATATTTTAAGGTGTAAAATTTCAATCATATCGCAATCTCAGACAAGCCACAAATACCTTGACAAACCTCGGAATTTCTCATAATACTAAGTACTTTCCAATTAACAACGGACTTAAAAATATCTAGAGCTAATAGAGTAATTTTAACGCCGAGTAGGATCTAAAACTTAAGTAAGCATTTGAAATTTTAGGGTTAAATATCTTGCACTGTATTAGGACCATATAAACGGCGCCCCTTCATCGTGAGTTCACCCAACAAGAGTCAGATATGGATTTCAGAGACGTTACACAGGATTTAAAAAACGACCTCGCCAACGTAGAGCAAGCTATTAACGAAAACTATAAATCCGACATCCCACTTATTCCTGGGATCAGTTCCTATTTAATGAGCTGCGGCGGTAAACGTATTCGCCCGATGCTGACCATTCTAACAGCCAAGCTCTGTGGTCGCGATGCAGATAAAACTGTTGTCAAACATGGCTGCGTTGTCGAATACCTTCATGCAGCAACCCTTTTACACGACGATGTGGTAGATGAAACTACGGTAAGACGTGGCAAGGAAACCGTCAACGCAAAATGGGGCTCCGATGCCAGCATATTGGTTGGTGATTTTTTAATCTCACGCGCTATTCTCATCCTAGCAGATGACTGCGAAAGAAAAATTATCCAAGCTATCACAGAAGCCACAAAAATTCTGGTCGAAGGTGGTATTCTTGAATACGCTGAAGCCCGCAAGATCAAAGTAACCGAAAAACATATTCTGGATGTCATATACCGTAAAACGGCATCAATTCTCTCAGTAAGTGCAAGGTTAGGCGGACTGCTAGCCAACGCCACAGAACAGCAAGAAACCGCAATTATTTCTTTTGGCGATGATTTTGGCATGGCATTTCAACTGATGGATGATGCACTCGACTACGATGCCGATGAAAAGGTTTTAGGCAAGCCGACTGGAACCGATTTCAAAGAAGGTCATGTAACACTTCCACTACATCACCTTTATCATAACGCCGATCCAGAACTGAAAAAAGAAATCGAAGGATTCATTAAAAACGAGAACATCGGGTCTGACGAAGTGCAATATATTGTCAGACATATGCACAAACAAAAGTCAATCGACTACACGCTTAACCTCGCCCGCCACTACATCGATCGGGCAAAATCACACCTTAGAAAAGCTGAGTTTCCAGAGCCAAAATACATCGAACATTTAGATGCTATCGCGGATCATATCTACAGTAGGTACTCAGCTCCAAGCGCACGAACAGTACCCGTTAAATAGCCCGGCCATTCATAGTCAAAACTGGTAACTGGGTTAACTATTTAAAAATACGTTCAAAAAATTTGAGCATAGACACCCAAGATTGTTCATCCGCCTTTTTGTTGTATTGAAGAGCCGCGATATTAAATTTTTCGCTAAACTCATCAGCCTGAGGATTGGTAAAACTGTGCTTAACCCCCTTCAGGTTCATATAGGTAAAGTCGACATTTGCTCTGAACATATCTTGCGAAAAAGAAGCAACCGCTTCGGGCTTCAAGAAACCATCCTCAGATCCATTAATAACAAGAACTGCTGACTTCATGGAGTTCTTAGTTATCGTAGGTTCGATAGGTAATGCACTGTGAAAAGCAACTATCCCTTTTAAGTCTGCACCGCCTCTAGCCATTTTGATTGAGACCGCACCACCAAAACAAAACCCAATAGAACCGATGCGAGCGGCATCAACTGTTTTATGAGCCTTCAAAACTTCCAAGGCCTTATTGTATCGCCCTTGGGAGTCCGACCAATTACTAAAAGTTAGATTCATAAACTCACTAGCTTTCTTTGGGTGATTCGCCAGTTTTCCATCCCCATACATATCCAAGGCTAATGCAGTATATCCGGATTTAGCCAGCATTATAGCGCGACTGCGGGCATGCTCATTATGGCCCCACCACTCATGCACCACCAGAATACCAGGACGTTTGCCTACTTTGGAATCGTTAAAAGCCAAGTAACCAGTTAGTTTTACACCATTGTGGCTGTATTCGATCTCTTTCGCTTGCACCCCTGCATTTGCCAAAGCCACTAAACTTAATAAAGCTAATAAAGCAATGACAAAAAATGCGAATATTCTTTTCATGAAATTTAACTCCTAGAGCTAAAATTATTATTTTTAAATAGATGAGAAATTGTATCGAGATCAATTGGGGAAAGGAAGAGAAAATCATTCATGGGGCTAAATTAAAGTCTCAGTCCGCATTTTAAAAAGCCCTGCCTGCTAAAAGGGTTCTGACCTGTTACCAATCACGTCAGTATCCTTTCCAACGGGCGTTGATAGCGAGAGAACCCATGCGGATGCCTCCCATTCTCAAACTGGTCAATAGTTCCAGAGACGGGATAAAAAATAGGCCACGGGATTTTGCAGGTTGCGTTAAGGCCTCGCTATGTTCTTCCAGTTTGGATGGGTTTTTATCAAAGGTCAAAATATAGTCGCCGGACTCATTATCAGTTTGATAGTTATAACGGTGCTGCGGCAAATCGGTAGTCGTTTCATCCATAAAAGAAAATCGGTGCGTACTTAAAAAACTGCTTTGTGCCTGATCGAGAAAATTGGGATCTTCGATCAAGACCTGCTTCTTCACTTCTGCAAGATTGGAATGCTCACCACCCTCGACTTCGACATCCTCAATCAACTCGGCTTTATTACCAAACAGTTCTTGAACAATTTTTGCTAACTCGCGGTTTAGCTTCGGATAGCCGGATGAAAAATATAACAATATATCTCCTTCGGACTCGGGCATTTCTTCATCCCCTATATCTATTTCGTCGAACACACTAAATCCACCTGGTGCCGGGACATCCGGGGTTATGAGTAACCAGTTCATAGGACCAAACCCAATCGTAACGAAATGCTTTTCGCCATCAGCGATTTCACAAGCCATTCCTGGTGTCTGAGCACTAATGCGAGCCACATTCATGGCGATCAAGGGCAGATCGTCGAAAATATATTTTTGAATCAGTGAATACTGATAGGGGGCTTTCAACACCCCTTCTTGACATTGCACAAAGCACCTTTGGTAAGAATTAATTTAGTTTTTCTTATGCTAAAAACAAAAATTGTCAATGATTATCTTCTTTTTTCCACCCTCGTTAGAGTGTAGAGATCCTCAATAGGAAGTGAGCATTAGCATAATTACCTGCCTTATAATTTTAACTCGTCAGACTCACGCTTGTAAAACACAAAGGGCTTTTACTCTTTGGAGTAAAAGCCCTTTCAAACTTCCATTTAAACCTAATTTATTGAACTGCCCAATTTTCATCAGGCGTCGCCCGATTAGCCGACATAGGAGCATTTGCTCGCAGGGGTTCGGGTATCCATATTTTTACCACGTGATGTATGATCATCGATTTCAGCCGCACAACCAATCATTCTGCCAAACAGGAAGGTTGCGAAGCTAGCAGACTCGATATCTTCTTCTTTCATCTTGCCATCGTTGAAATCTGTCCAGACAATTTTTAGAAGGATAACGGCGATAACTGCATCGATGTTTACACAATAAACATTCTTACTAACTTTTGCATCGAATAACCCCTGAACGAGACTGTGGTAAAAATCCAAGAAAACGTTATTAATGCCTTTTTCCTTGAATAGTCCATTAACGAAAACTTCGCGTGGGTCGTAATTCACATCTTTGCCCTTGAATATGGGATGGTTCACACAAGGCAGCTTGGCATAATCTAGATTACCGATTGCTTTTTGTTTCTTTTTATAGTCAGCATATTCCTTCGCAACCTTTAGAGCCATAGCATCTAAATCGAGACCATGATTACTATCAGAAGGGTCTTTTAGTCCTTTACCTTTGAAGTTTTCCATAAGGAATGCTGCCGCTTCAAACCCATTTCCACCATGGGCAAAACCGGTATGCGTGAGAAAACCGATAAAACCTTTGTTCAATTGTACTCGCTGAGGCTGTTCGGGGCCATCTGCACTGACAGCACCTTTAGCGCCTTGAGCAGAAATAGTGCCCGGTCCGTTAGTGATGATGAGACCGAGTAGAACCTGAAACTCATAAAGCTCCGATTCAGATGGCTGACGACCCAACAAAGTGACAAACGCTGTCTTTGTGAAGCTGTAATTAGGAATTAACTCTTCTAGCTTAACTCCAGCGACACTATCTTCCGTGTGTCGTGAGGAGGGAGCAGAAACTCCAACGATGGTGCTATAGATCCGAGAATACCAAGGAAGACGAATCAGCGTACCTTTGGAAATCTTTTTACCTCTCAATGCTTCCCAGCCCAAAGTAACCCAAACGGCACCGAATAGTGCATCGGTAGAAAGTTTTCCACCGTTAGCAGCTGCGAAATCTTGCACAAACTTAATAAATACAGAATCACCAGCTTTATTTAGATATTCCGCTAATATGCTAGCGCAAGGGTCTTCGTCATCGACTAAAAGAGCATCTTTAAATTTATCCGCTTCTTTTAACTGGGCAGCGTAATCGAATATCTCTTTTGGATCGTCAAGCTTGGTGTGCTGAAACAACTCTAATAAGGCACTTGAAGCATCCATCGCCTTTTGCACCATTTTCTTCCCAACAATCGCTACCGCTGAGGAAACCACGGTGTTCGGGGAATTACCGTTATCTCGTGCAGCTTGAGCAGCTGCCATCGTGGGTTGATTGTACTGATTCACATACATATTCAAGACGATGTTTGCGATCTTTTCACCATACTCGCAAGTGTATTGCCGTGTGAGCGCGAACACTAAATTGGCTTCAAAGGTTGACATAGAGGCATCAAGAATTGAAGTGTTATGAATTTTCGACACCTGAGTTTTTGGGTCCATCATCGAAGCGCCACTAGCATCTTTCAAAGTTTCACGTCGATGCTGGGCACCTACCATTTTGTTTAAAGCTTCGATCTGTTCATTGTATGGACTGGCTGCTGAGACTACAGGAACATCCAATTCTGACGGCAATGATAACCCCTGGTTATTACCAAACCACGGTTTCAGATCGAGACTGCCGCGCGGCTCGAAATCGGGTTTCTTACCATTGAGTTCCATAACCTTGGTCAAGGCTTCCGGGATATATGCGATGTTGGTAACCAAGGCACCCTTTTTCGAGCAAATCGGATTTTCTGGAGTGTAAACTCCATCAACTCCAAAGTAATCCATAAACCATTGTTCTTTAGCAAGCGCATCATCACCCGAACCCGACAAAGATCCAGCATGGCCGCAAGCTTTGGTCAATTTTGCTTTCCAACGTCCCACAACACAGGCGACGATAGGCTTATCAGACTTCAGCCCATACTCATAGTATCCCCCTGGCTCACTGTATAGAACTGCAGCCTCAGAACGATCGTCGTTATCTAACGCATAAAGAAACTCTTTTGCTCCGTATTGAATGTAAACGTCTTTGCCGCTGGAAACAGAAGTTGTCGTTCCCCACCCTGCGGTAGAAAGATAGACGGCTATCGTCGTGGTGAAGTTACCCGAATTGGAAAACAAAGCAACCGAACCTTTAATGAGTGATTCTTCAGGAGCGTTTCCACCCAGAGCTCCACCTAATCGGACGTGATTCCAGGCATCAGCCAATCCAAGACAATTACCACCAAAAAGATCAACGCCATTCGCCTGACAAATTGCTCTCATGATTCTAGAATCTTTAACCGAAACTTTTTCAGTAAGAATAATGGCTTTAGTGAGATCAGGGTTATCCCGAACCGCTTCTGCAAGTCCATCTTTCACACCCGAAGGGGGAAGATAAATTACAACGGTGTTGAACTTATGTCCCGCTTCCATTCCTTCTTTAATAGAGTTGTAAACTGGAATTTTCCCAGATTTAGTCATCAGGCTTTTGCCAGATTTTCCCGGGCCGGTACCGAATACAATGTTACCGCCAGAATAGTCATTACTGATCGGGGTAACACCTGAACTCTCTTTACCCAGAATATTCAATACCACGCATCTGTCGTCTTTGGTTGCCAATTCAGACAGCGAGTTGATGCCACAGTAAAAGGGGAAATCCCCTACGCCTTGCTTATGCATTCAAACCTCCAACAGTTTCGATAGGTTAAATTTTTAATTTGGCTTTAATTTCATCTTTGCCACCGTTTTTCATCCACTCGTTGACTGCGAGAGCGTAATTAATAACTTCGGACATGGCACTGTCATGACCGAAGAAACGGTAGGGAAGACCCAGAGAATCCAGAACTTCTTGTAGATAATTCATTCCACGGATTACATTGGGGCCACCTCGTCCAACAACAACAAAAATTGGAATCGGACCATGCGTCTGAAAGAATTCACGAAGTCCATCTCCCATAGCACGGAATGTTTCATAGATATCCGTGTTGTTGGCTTTTCCGCCAATGATAAACAAGACATTCGACTGCGGCAGCCAGTATTTAAAACTGATTTTTGAAATATCATTCATCTTTTCGTAAGGAGGGTTACCGCCAAAGTCAGAAGAGATGGTAGCCTCTTCACCCAATAATTCAGTAACCATCGCATTCGCACCGCCACCAAAAGTAGGTGCGGTGATGGTCCCTTTATCATTCATAACGAAAACATCGCTTTGTCCTTGATATGTACGTAGTTGATTGATCTCTTGTTCAAACTCGGAAAAGTCAGACGCGAAAAGATGTGACGGTAGATGCAGTCTTTTCCACGCTGGATCATCTTGATCAAATGCACATTTGAAGTCGCAGGCAACGGGAGTTAGGCGTCCGCCTTTACCGGGTTGCATGCGAATAGGATTGAGCTCCAACATCAGCATTCCGTAGTTGTTGTATAAATCCCACAGTTTTGGCAGGTTCTGAACCAAAGGACTGATCACTTGAGGTGGTGCACCTAAATCCATCAAAGCATTCGAAACATGAAATGCTTTCAAGCCTGTCAACGGATCAAACGGAACTACTGCTAGTTTATCGGAGTCTAGCTCTTCAATGTCCACACCCCCATGATGAGTGACCGTCATGACAGGAGAGCGATGTTCAGTACTCTCCGTAATAGAAAAATAAACTTCATAATCGGCAGGTACTGCTCCCTCATAAGTAACACCGTCTGACTTAACCTTGTTGAATCCATCAACATGCTCACAAAAATATAAACGCTCTTTTTCTTTTAACGCATCGGAAATATTATCTACTCGACCTAAAAGACCGGATTTACCCTTCTTACCAACACCACCTTTGAACATCGGTTTAATAAATAATTGTCCGTGTCGTTTGATCATGTCTTTGATTTCATCTACACTAAGTTCCGGTCCATGGACTTCAGAATGTGTAAACTCCACCAGGTCCAACAATTTTCTTCCCCAAAGCATGCCAGTTATCTGCATTTTGTTTTCCTGTCCTCCAAAATTAAAAAAATGAAATGAAAATGAGGTTGTAGTAGTTCAATAGCCGAGTAGACCCTAATAATGTCGAATCGGCATAAATATAATTTTTTATAAGAGTTACGCGTAAAACGAGGCCTGTATTCTATGATATTTCATCCTTTTGTCAATAATATCCTGTTAGATAATAAATGAGGAACAAGAAGAGAGAATAAAGGTAAGAAAAAACCTCTTAAAACAATCTTCTGCAATTTTTTTTCAAGTCCTTTTCTTCATTTGACCCTGTTGGTAGTTTCGACTATGCTGAGCTCCAAGATTCCCAGGATTTTAATTTTCATTTTTTTTGAGCTTTATTTTCGCTTTTTATTCGTATGTATATTCCTTTAAATTGCCATAGCTTCTACTCCTTACTACGCGGGACGGCAAGTATCGAGAGCCTCATCCAAAGAGCTAGAGATATGGAGTTCCCCGCTCTGGCCTTGACCGACACAAATGCAACTTATGGCGTGGTGAATTTTCAAAGAACAGCCTTATCTCATGGTATTCGCCCGATTTTTGGAGCCGAAGTCGATGATCCTAAAACTGGAGCACATGCCGTCTTACTCGCAAAAAACCTGCAGGGCTTTGGCGAAGTGTGTAGAGTCGTTACCGACCGCAATCTAAAATCTAATTTCTCTCTGGCTCCGCGACTTCGCTATTGTAACGACGAGGTAATTATTTTGAGCCCCTCCCTGAAAATCATCGACACGGTGGCAAAAGCACGCGGCGGTCGTAATCTTGGGATCGAACTCATACCCTGGCAAAGCGGTGAGGTTCAACGCTGGGAGTTTTCACAAAAGCATCGCATTCCGCTGGTGGCTTCGAACCGTATTTTTTTTTTAGAACCTAAGGACTGGGAAACACACCGGCTTTTAACCGCCATTCGTCTCAATACTTCTTGTCTTTCTCTCACTGACACAATCCATCGCGAGGCGTGGCTGAAACCGCAATCTGCTATGGAACATTTGTATCGTTATGTTCCACAAGCGCTAAAAAATACTCACCGCGTTGCCGAACAATGCGATATGACACTCCCCATCGGTCAGTTGCAGTTTCCTCCCTTCGATCTCGCCTCCGGCCAAACACATATCGGGCAGTTGCGAAGTCTCGCATGGCAGGGGATACGAAAACAATACCGTAATACACGCGTTCGTCAGCGCCTGCAATATGAGTTGAATATCATTGAGAAAATGCAATTAGCATCCTATTTTCTTCTGGTATGGGACATTGTTCGTGAAGCACATCAGCGTGGCATTCCTACAGTAGGTCGCGGTTCGGCAGCAAATAGTCTCGTATGCCGGTCGCTCAATATCACGGAAGTGGATCCAATCAAAAATAATCTTTATTTCGAGCGGTTCCTACATGAACAGCGCGAAGACTTCCCAGACATTGATATCGATTTTCCCTGGAACCGCCGTGATGAAATGATTCAATACGTCTTCGACAAATATAAAAACGTTGCCTTGATTTCGACTCATACTCATCTCGGCATTCGGTCTTCATTACGGGAGGCAGGAAAAGCTCTGGGTATATCGGTTTTTGACATTGACCGTATAACCAAGCGTCTACCTCACTCCGCTGATTTAAATAATCTACGAGCAGTACGCGATACCGTTCCTGAATGCCGGAGTCTACCATTCGAAGACCCGCCATTTTGCGACATGATCGCTGCCGCAAAAAAGATTACCGGACTACCACGTCATATCTCTATTCATTGTGGTGGACTCGTCGTCAGCACAAAACCAATCACCGATTTGATCCCACTACAAAAAACACGAAAAGGATTTGAAGTCACTCAATACGACATGTATCCCGTCAAAGATCTGGGACTGCTAAAAATTGATCTACTAGCACAACGAGGACTCGCAGTTGAAGTCGATACTGTCCACGCCATTCAGGAGCATATTGATTTTTCATACATCGATCCAGTGACCGATCCCGCTACCCGAACTTTGATACGCGAAGGAAAAACTATGGGTTGCTTCTATATTGAAAGCCCGGGAATGCGTAACCTCTTACAAAAACTTCGTGTGAGTTCATTTGAAGAGCTAACCGCTGCCAGCTCCATCATTCGCCCTGGTGTAGCTTCTAGCGGCATGATGCAGGCCTATATCAAACGCCACACTGGGAAGGAAACGATTACTTACTTACATCCAAAATTAAAGGAAGTGCTCTCTGAAACCTACGGCATCATGATCTATCAGGAAGACGTCCTTAAAGTAGCGCACGCGGTCGCTGGTATAAACCTCGGCGAAGCTGAAGGACTGAGAAAGTGCATGAGCAAGAAGCGCGACTGGCAACGTATGGAAACTTATCAAGAGCGGTTCTTGAACGGAGCCAAAGAAAACGGAGTGCCTGAAAATATTCGAAAAGAAATCTGGAGCCATATTGACAGCTTTGCAGGATACTCCTTCTGCAAAGCGCATTCTGCTTCGTTCGCATTAGTCTCTTACCGGGCGGCTTATCTGAAAGCGCATTACCCAGCAGAGTTTATGGCTTCCGTACTCACTAACGAAGGTGGGTTTTATGATGCCTGTGCCTATATCGAAGAAGCCCGAAGACTGGGAATCGTTATCCTTCCTCCGCACATCAATTACAGTCACTATGAATTTTTTGCTGAACGATCAGACGCGATTCGCATTGGACTGATGCAAGTGCGGGGATTGAGTCGCAACACCATCGACCGGATTATTAAAATCAGAAAGGAAGAGATGTTTGAATCTATTCATCATTTTCTGGCACGCACTGTGCCGGAATTATCCGAGGCAGAAATACTCATCCATTGTGGTGCACTCGATGGTCTTGGTCTGTCACGTCCTTCGATGTTTACCGAAGCTCTTCTATGGCGTCGAAAGAATTCACAAACACAAACCTCGTTACCTCTGGAAATAGAACATCGATGCATTACCCTTCCCGAATTTTCTGATCCAGCAGAAACGGACAAACTGTTAGCCGAAATCGATGCGCTCGAGTTGACGGTAAAGGCCCATCCCATGGCTTTATATGGAATCACGAATGAGCATTGGCCCGATGGTTTTACGCGAGCAAAAGATATGGCGCAAGCTAACCGCAGTTTGGTGACCATGCTCGGAATCATTGTCACCTACAAAAATACCCGTACTGCTAAAGGGGAGTTGATGAAATTTATCAGTCTCGAAGATCCGACGGGAATATTTGAAGTCACATTGTTTCCTAAAATCTACCAACAGTTTGGACACATGCTCGCAGACAAAGGCCCTTTTATAGTTAAGGGCAAAATTGAAGACGATAGCGGCAACCGAACCCTGACTGCCTTATGGTTAGGCCTTCTAACGAAAGAACCGACAAACCACTTGTTTGGACCTAAATCACCAGCGTGACTACCAGTGGTCTTTCACAGAAAAACTAAAGAACAAACTTGCTATCTAAAAATAGAGTTTATTCCGGTTCAGCACCCGGTTTACGTTGTACTTTGAGAGGTTCACAAATTGATTTCACAGGATCCAGAGGAACTCTTTCCACACGCACTTTCCATTGGTCAATGGATTGGGTGTTTCTTTTATAAAAATCCTGAAAGCGGCCCATGTCCCAGTTTGAAACTCTAAGGGTTCCCCATCGCTTCATTAATTTGTCGAATAGTTGGTCGTTAAAAAACAAAATCATTTTGGGATTCTGAGTCAATTTTTCGGCCAATGGGAAAAAATCTTTTGCGTGAATCGCTAAACCACTTTTTCCTAAGTTTTTAAAAACAGCTGATTGCAATTCCGACAAAGGGGAAAACCTCAATGCGCCATTGGGACTGAATGAACGAACCGGCCATCTCTCATCTGGAAAAGCATGGGCAACCTGATAATCCCCTTCAGGAATCCCATGTGCAGCCAAAGTCTCCAAAAAAGACAAATCAATCATCCCCAGTGCGTCTTTCCCTAAAAAGCATAATCGATCGAATTTTTTATCCATCCCAGCATTCATTTTTAAAATTCCCGGGAAGTTAATATCGCCAGTCAGTTGTAAATTTATCTTAAAAGCATTTGCAATGAATGGATTACATAAAAGGAGTCCCACTATAAAAAGAACTAAAGTTGAAACAGTTTTGGTTGAGCTATTGCTCATTTTAGCCCCTGAGTTTCTATTTTTGGATCTCTATCACCGCAAGAGATGAAACTAGGTCACCTGATTTAATCTCTTTCTTTACAGATTGACTTCCTCTTTTCTTAGGACTTTCCAGGGAACTTATATATAGAGAAAACACCCGCTGCAGATAAGAGGACTTCAAAGCAATCTCTCCCTGTGGAGCCATTCCTGCAGCCTGAAAATTTTTAATGATTTCTGAAGATGAAAGAACAATACCTACAGCCTGATTTCCATCGTTCAATAATGGCATTCCCTCAACACTTTTCTCATGCAGCTCAAGCTCAAAAATATTCTTGTCGTTCATAATGGCGCGCAATGCTTCCAACTTCCCTGTTAATACTTTATTTTTTGCGTCGATAAACTGGACAGAATCTTGCGGCTGAAGGACTGAGGAATCCCCAAATACCAGCCCTGTCGGAGGAGATTTCAAGTCCAACTTTAAAAGAGCCAGGTCATAGATAATATAACGCTTTACTACTTTTGCTTGATAAACAGACTGATTGACAAATCGGACTCGCACCTCATCCGCTTTACCGAGGTTATGTAACAAGGTAAACAGGTAACCTTTTTCTCCGAATAGGAAACCATTTCCAATGCGAGTCCAGGTCAGCTTCTGGACTAAGGGATGAAGAGTTTCCAAGTCCTCAAACTCTTTCGAATTCAGATCAAACATGGCATAGGTTTTTTTAAGGTTTTTCTGGATAATGGCAAGATTAATTTTGTCATCCTGCGAGTAAAGTTTTTCAGCAAGACGTAAATGATGAGCAGCTTTTACCCCATCTTTAAGTTTGAAGTACATAACAGCCAATCCGTGGTGGGCGTTAGCCCAATCCTTTTTTAATCGGAGTGCCTGTCTGTAAGATTGAATTGCCTTAGTATACTGAGCATTGAGAGACTGCTCAAACGCCTGCGAATACCACTCTTCTGCTGTTGTAGCACTTGCTCCACGAGAGACTGACGAAGCAATTAGAACAACACCAAAAAAGAGAATGAGAGATTTTAAATGAATAGGATAGTCGATAACTGATAAAATGTTGTCGTATCTATTTAATTTCAGCAAGATTTTTGACCTCTATAATGTTGTCTGGAAAGTTTTGAGAGGTGCTTTATGGTTGAAAAGCTTAAATCTATTAAAGATTCTGATATTTTGACTCAGCCCGTTGCCTGTATATCTTTAGACTCTTCTGCCCGCAATACCGTTAAACAAATAAATAGTTCTTATTTTTTGGGCTTGCCTAGTGTTACAAACCATATCGTTATAGGTATTATATCTGATCGGGATATTTTATAATTATTTATACAGGGTGAAAACCTGAAAAACAGCTCCAACCACCGTGTCTATGACACAGATTGTTGTCATCATCTGATTTTTCTTTCATTTCTTGAAAAGTACATGATTACTTATTAAGCAAAACTCACTAAAAGGCCTTACGTTGAGCTTTCGATAGTTTTTTATAAAAATTTTAAATGACTCCAACAAACCATTCTATTACTTCATCTGAACGCGAAGGTTTAACCTGGGCTAAAGTCTCGCGCTTTCTTTCTCTTCCCTTCCAACCTTCACGGTTATCAACGTATCTCGCGGCAAAACGCTTCGATGAAGTTCCATTAAATACTCTCTTACAGGATGGCATAAAAGGAGTTTTGATAGATGCGGACGGCACAATAGGTCCGCATCACACACGTGATATCGATGCATCTATATTGGCTCACATACAAAAAATGCTACAGCAGGGATTACAAGTGGCAATTTATACAAACGCTGCAGAAGATCGTTTTCAACCTCTTGAAAAGCTCGGCGTTAAAGTTGTAAAAAATGTGCCACCTAAACCGGCTCGCGCTGGGTTCGAAATCGCCATGAAAGAGTTTCTCGGATTAAACGATCCTTTTAAAATTTGTATGATCGGCGACAACTATATTACCGATGGAGGAGCCATTGACGTAGGTATGCGTTTCATCTATATTCAGCCGATAACGGGGAACGAACCTTTTATTCATGCGTTAACCCGTTATCTAGCTTATCTATGTGCCCGTATTTACGGAAAAATCCCGCGATCCCACTAACTTTCACAAATGGGTTTACTTCTTAGCTAATTACAAGAATAATAGCCCTGTATTATCATGAACCACCCAAATTATGGAAAACGAACAAATTCAAGAGTATTGCGAGGAAGCATTAAAGGTTTCCAAAGTGAATGGCATACAGAATGGGCTTTCTTACCTGATTGGGGAAAAGTTTAGAAGGAGTTTTCTACAACTCAAAAAGGCGCGTAAAAAACTCCAATTTCTATATCCGAGTGAAGAGACTTCTAACGTTCACCCCTTAGATAAAGGGGGCCGTGCTCTAAAAATGAGTTATGCCCTAACCGTTCAGGAACATTACAGCGTACCACTAGAGCAGGTTAAACATTATGAACTCTTTCTAAAAGAGTTCGTTGTCGGCATCAAGAACACATTCTCGCTAAAAGATATTCAAAACTATTTCGATTCTTCACCGCAGTTGGGTTCACTAGAGCAGGGGTCATCGAATCAGGATTTGGATTTTGCTATTGTTTTACAGGAAGCCGAAGAAATCCTTGCCACAGAAGATATTAAAAGACTATTTTTTTAAGAATCCGTTTCTATTGATGGTAAAAATTATATGGGTCAAGAACCTGAACCAGTTTTAAAACAAAGAACACGACTTATAATTGCATTTATAATTCTTTGTGCAGCATCGGTCCTGATATTATTCACAGGTCCTGGGTTTAATTTCATATGGCAGGTCATCCTCTCCGGTATTCTCTTCTTCTTCCTCTTTTGGTTGATAACCTAATAGACTAACGAATTAAGAGCCAGACCACTCCTAATAGTGCCAACGTAGCCAGGCCTATAGAAAGGCTTGAAAAGGTTTTTGCGGTAGGTAGTTCGCGATCCAGTTTTTCTTCAACAGGTGCTAATGAGGCCTGAATCGTTTTTTTGAATTCTTCTTTAACTTCATTGAGTATTTCCATTTTTATAAACCGGGTATTTTCTGCCACCAGTTTATCAAGGTCAGCGAGGATTGTTTCTGAAATTTCCGGCGTGGCTTTTTTCAGCTCTTCTCGAACCGCTTCCAAACTGTCTTCGTTCAATCGTCGCATTTTCCGATCGATTTCTTCCATCTTAGTGTGAATCGCTTTCTCGACCTTGGGCGCAATGTTTTCCTGAATCAGTTCCATAGAATCTCGCGCATTTGCCAAGGATTCATGTAGATGTTCCTGAATTTCTTCTTCAAGAGCTTCTTTTCGAGATTCTACATGCTCTATCAAAATATCCAGACGTTGTTGAGTCTCTGATATTTTTCGGAAATCCTCTTGATTATTAGAATCAGTCATAACTTTCCCTATATTTTTGTCAATTTAACATTAGATGGAGTTTAAAAAAATGAATCGAGATAATTATGAACTCAATATCCGATAGATTCAAATAGTAATAGCGGGACCCCGGCCTTGACTTCTGTATAGCATTGAATTACCTTTGTAGCATTGATAAATAAGAGGTTATTTGTGGAATATTATATCAAGGAATTCACGGATTATTTGGTGGCAGAGAAAAATGCCTCGCCCCACACAATTGAAAGTTATCTCAATGACATTTCGCAGTTTCAGGAATTCCTAAAAAAGTCAGAACATGCAGGAAAATTCTTTGACTTTAAAATAGAATCCATAGACCGGTTAGCCGTCCGTTCCTATTTGTCATTTTTATATGATAAAAAGTTTTCTGCCTCTACTATGCGCAGAAAGCTTTCCACTCTGAGTTCATTTTTCCGTTTTCTGTGTCGCGAAGGTCATTTAAAAAATAATGTTGTTAAAACCGTTCTTGCACCTAAAACGGAAAATAAATTGCCGTCCTTTCTTTCTATTGATGAAATGTTTCGTCTAATAGATTTGCCTAAAGGAGATGGTTTTTTAGCCCTTCGTGACCGAGCCATGCTGGAGTTATTTTACAGCACCGGGGTAAGAGTCAGCGAGTTGGTATCAATAAAAACTGAGGACCTGAGCCGTGCAACACAAATTGTTAAAGTGCTTGGAAAAGGGGGGAAGGAAAGGCTTCTTCCTTTTGGACACAAATGTAGTGAAGCACTGGCAAAATATATAAAAGCCCGAACAGAAAAATTAAGCTCCGCCAAAATAAATACTGAATTTTTATTTTTAAATTACCGAGGCAAAAATATTTCCACCCGAGGAGTTAGGAAAATCATTGGAAAGTACGTCACAACAGGAAATTTCCCTGAGAAAGTTTCTCCTCATTCAATCCGCCATTCCTTTGCCACCCATTTACTAGAAGGCGGAGCAGACCTTCGGTCTATTCAGGAATTGCTAGGTCACGCAAGCCTTTCCACCACACAAAAATACACGCACCTAACGATTGACAAACTAGTAGAAACGTATGATCGGGCACATCCACGCGCAAAAGAATAATCTCCTTCGAATAAAATCTTTATTTTTCCTGAGTTACAAGTACAATACCCAATATGATGCATGCAACAACAATATTAGCTGTCCGCCATAAGGGCAAAATCGTTATCGGCGGGGATGGTCAGGTGAGCCTTGGCAATACAGTAATGAAACATACTGCCAGTAAAGTAAGGCGAATATTTAACAATAAAGTCGTTGGAGGATTTGCTGGTTCGACCGCGGATGCATTTTCCCTGTTTGAGCGCTTCGAAGAAAAATTAGAAAAGTTTCAAGGGAACCTCTACAGATCTGCAGTCGAGATGGCCAAAGACTGGAGAACCGATAAAATGTTGCGCCGACTTGAAGCAATGCTCATCGTGGCCGACAAAGAACACTTCCTTTTATTATCGGGGACAGGAGATGTAATCGAACCTGACGATGGGATACTAGCTATAGGCTCAGGAGGAATGTTTGCCCTTTCTGCCGCCAAAGCTTTGGTCACCCACAGCAATCTCTCTGCTCGTGAAATTGTTGAAGAAGCAATGAAAATTACAGAAACCATTTGTATTTATACCAATTCAAACCTCACGATTGAGGAACTGTAGTCCATGAACGAAATGTCAACGCCTCAGCTTCAAAAAAATTCCAAAGACCCGCATGGAGAGTTCACGGGTTCTTTAACTCCGAAGCAAATTGTAGCGGAATTAGATAAATTTATAGTAGGGCAAAACAATGCTAAACGCGCTGTTGCAATTGCTTTGAGGAACCGTTGGCGAAGACAACAACTTCCGGAATCATTGCGAGATGAAGTCGGCCCAAAAAACATTCTCATGATCGGTCCTACAGGTGTTGGAAAAACTGAAATAGCCCGGCGGCTCGCCAAACTAGCAAAATCACCCTTCATCAAGGTGGAAGCTTCCAAATATACCGAAGTGGGGTATGTAGGCCGAGATGTCGAATCTATGGTTCGCGATCTTGTCGAGCTTAGCAAAACTATGGTTAAAGAAGAAATGCAAGTAGAGGTCAGGGAGAAAGCCCGTGAACAGGCCGTCGAACGGTTGCTTGATTTGCTATTACCTCCTCCTCCCGGACATTCCGGAAAAACTGGATTCAATTCTGATCCTAACGGTAAATTGCATTACGATCAAACTCGAGAAAAGTTCAAACAAATGCTTAAAGACGGAGGTCTTGATGACCGAGAGGTTGAGGTTGATGTGGCCGAAAAGCGCCCTGCAATGATAGATGTTGTATCCGGTGCGGGGATGGAAGAAATGGGAAACAATTTAAAAGATATGCTCGGCTCTCTAATGCCAAACAAAACAAAAAAACGCAAGCTCAAGGTGCCCGAGGCTTTTAAGACACTTTGCCAGGAAGAAGCAGAAAAATTATTAGATGAAGATTCAGTGATACAAGAAGGCTTAAAGCGTGTCGAGCAAAATGGGATTATTTTTATTGACGAAATAGATAAAATTACCAGCCGTTCGAGTCAAGGTGGAAGCGGACCGGATGTATCTCGTGAAGGAGTTCAGCGAGATCTATTACCTATTGTAGAAGGCTCTTCAATAAATACCAAGTACGGAATTGTCAAAACAGACCATATTCTTTTTGTTTCTGCCGGAGCGTTCCATTCATCCAAACCTTCTGACTTGATTCCAGAGTTTCAAGGACGTTTCCCTATTCGTGTCGAACTCGACTCCCTTACGAAAGAAGATTTTGTCCAAATTTTGACTGAGCCAAAAAATGCTCTAGTTAAGCAATACATAGCTCTCTTAAAAGCTGAAGATGTACATTTGACTTTCCAAGAAGATGCGATCGATCAGATTGCAGAAATGTCGGCCCAAGTCAATCTTCGAACCGAAAATATTGGAGCACGCCGCCTACAAACTATTATGGAAAAATTCCTGGAAGATATTTCGTTCGATGCTCCAGATCTTGAAAATAAAAATATTACAATTGATGCCTCTTATATTCGTGAAAAATTAAAAGACATAATTCAAGACGAAGATCTGAGCCGATATATCCTTTAATTTTTACCGTGAAAAAACTTATTCAAAAAGCCGAAATTTTGTTGGAAGCGCTACCTTTCATCAAAAACTTCTATGGTAAAACTTTCGTTATTAAATACGGAGGAAATGCCATGGTTTCAGAAAAACTTAAGGATAACTTTGCCTTAGATATTGTGATGATGAAATATATCGGTATCAATCCGGTGATCATTCATGGTGGAGGGCCTCAAATTGACAAAACCCTCAAAGCACTCGGTATAAAGTCGCAATTCTTCGAAGGCCAACGAGTCACCAACAAGGAAACCATTGATGTGGTGGAAATGGTTCTTGGCGGAAAGATAAATAAAGAAATTGTCTCTCTTATCAATCGTCATGGTGGTAATGCAGTAGGAATTACGGGAAAAGACGGCGATCTGATAATGGCGAAGCGTCATAAAAAAGGTAAAAAACAGTCAGCTGAAACAAACCGCCCCGAAATCATTGATCTCGGACTGGTAGGTGAAATCACTAAGGTGAATCCACGAATCCTTGAAACTCTTGATAAAAATGAATTCGTCCCGGTCATCGCCCCAATTGGTAAAGGCGAAGATGGAGCGACTTTAAATATCAACGCTGATTTTGTCGCTTCCAAAATTGCCTCTGCATTGAAAGCTGAAAAGCTTATTCTTATGACGGACACCGAAGGGGTAAAAAATAAAACCGGCAAACTTCAATCGGGACTTACCAAAAAAGAAGTTGCAGCAATGATAAAAGAAAAAGTCATCAAAGACGGAATGTTACCAAAAGTAAAATGTTGTCTGGATGCATTAAAAGCTGGAGTGCATAAAACTCATATCGTCGATGGGCGAGTACAACATGCTTTATTACTAGAAATTTTTACCGAAGATGGCATTGGAACACAGATTGTGGAGAAAAAACTAGATCTTACCGCTTCCTCCACTCCTAGCTAAACTTAATATACGTCGATAAAATGGAAACGAGGGCCAATCTAGGTTTTGTTAATATTGACATTAAAATTCTCGATTGCTACTTTAGATAAAAGTATTAACTTAGTCTTAAATTAACCATTATGAATTCACTCAATCTTGATGAACGAAGTAAATCGGTTCTACTTGCAATCATCGATAAATACATTGAAACTGCAGAACCTGTTGGTTCCAGAACTATCGCAAAAAATCATCCCCAACATTTAAGTTCGGCTACCATCAGAAATGCGATGTCTGATTTAGAAGACAATGGATTCTTAAGCCAACCGCATACCTCTGCAGGTCGAATTCCAACGGATAAAGGTTATCGTTTTTATGTAGACCATCTGCTGCGTCCCCAAAACTTTCTAATGCAAGCAGAAAGTTTATCAGAAGCCCAGAGCCTTGAATATCCCTCTGGAAAGCAAAATTTGCAAAGTGTTCTGGAAAGTGCCTGTGACAACCTTTCTAAAGTATCTCAGCAAACAGGGCTGGTTATGCTGCCAGGGTTTTCCACCATTTGTTTCAAGCATATTGAATTTACAAAAGTTGCACCACAAGCGGCTCTGGCGGTATTTTTCTCAGAACAGGGAATATTGCAAAACAAAATACTTCCTATAGATTCAAGCTTGACTCAGGACCAACTCACTTCTATTTCCAATTACCTGAATGATGAATTCAGTGGCAAACCTATTAAATGGATCCGCAAGGAGTTATTGAGTAGGGTGCGTCTCGAAAAAGAGCATTACAATCAGTTGGCGCAAAAGGCTCATGACCTTTCTTCGGCACTGTTTGAAGACACCAATAACGAGCTGTTGGTTCAGGGCGCTTTGAACCTTCTCGACCAACCTGAATTTAATGAGGACATAGGAAAAATTAAAAAATTATTAAAAACCCTTGAAGAAAAAACTAAATTGATTAATTTACTCGATTTATGTTTGGATCACGAGGGCATGACCATTCTAATTGGTGAAGAAAATCTACAAGAAGAAATGGGTAACTGCAGCCTGATTGCCCAGAACTACCAATTAGGCAACGAAAAGGTAGGAACATTAGCGGTATTTGGATCAAAAAGAATGGACTATAAGAAAATCATATCAATTGTTAATCATACCGCACAAAAGGTATCAAAATTAATATCTGAAAATCAGGGAGTATAAAAAAGTTTTATGGCAACAAAGACCGACGACAACCAAAATGATGCAGAACCTGAAGAAATTGTAGACGTAGATCAAGAAAGCGAAGAAGCTTCAATCGAAGAAGAGAATATTGAGGAAGCAAAAGAACTGAGTCCTTTGGAGCAGCTTGAGGAACAAATTCGCTTGAAAGACGACGAATTATTAAAACAAAAAGACACCTTTCTCCGAGAAAAAGCCGAACTTGATAATTTCAAAAAACGACTTGTGAAAGAAAAAGAAGATTTTGTGCAGTTCGCGAACGAACGTTTGCTCAAAGAAGTGATCCAAATAGAAGATAATATGGAAAGAGCGATGACGGCATCCAATGCTACTCTCGAAAGTCTTCAAGAGGGGGTGGAAATGATACAAAAACAGTTCGCTACCTTCTTGAAAAACCAAAAAGTCAAACCTATAGAAGCTCTGGGTAAACCTTTCGATCCCAACCTTCATGAAGTTTTAAACCAACAGGAATCTGAGGAACATGAGGAAAATACGGTGATCCAGGAGTACTCCAAAGGCTATACCTTAAATGGAAGAATACTGCGATCCGCCAAAGTGGTTATTGCAAAAAAACCTGCCGAGAAAAAAGAAACCGAAGATTCCTAAGTGTTTATTCATATGGCTTCCAAAATTTTATTTTTCTGATGCCCGAACTGCCTGAAGTAGAAACTCTTCGTCAGGCGCTACTACCTCTTGTTAAAAACAAAGCTTGCTCTGAGGTCATACTGTTTCGTAAGGCCCTCAGGTTTCCTATTCCCGAGCAATCCCTGGTAAAGGGATTGATCAACCACAAAGTTTCAGACATTACCCGTAAGGGAAAGTATCTTTTGTTTCAAACACCCGAGGGTTCCATGCTACTCCACCTGGGTATGAGCGGCCGGATAGTCCTCCAACAAACGTTTGAACCTCGGGAAAAGCACACCCATGCGATTTTTAAATTTCCTACAAACACCTATTTACACTTTGTCGATCCTAGACGCTTCGGAAGTATTTCTTGGGTGCCGAAATCTGGCAAGCATCCATTGATCGATAACCTAGGTTGCGATCCTTTTTCTGTAGATATGACGGCAAAAACCATGAAAATTTTGGCAAGAAAAAGTCGGGCACCCATGAAGTCTTTTATTATGAATTCCCAGCGGATAACTGGTATTGGCAACATCTATGCCTGCGAATCTCTTTTTCATGCAGGAATCCGTCCCACCAAACAAGTCGGAAAAATCACATTGCTCCAATGGGAGAAATGGATCGAATGCGTTCGGGACGTATTAAATAAAAGTATCGCCAGCGGTGGAACCACCTTACGAGATTTTTTTGATCCCAGCGGGTCCCAAGGCTATTATTCGGTAAGTTTGTCAGTATATGGCAAAGAAGGTCAGCCTTGCCCCAAATGCACCCATCCAATTTCACGTCTTTTTCAAACTGGACGTTCCACTTTTTTCTGCAAGTACTGCCAAGCCCTCTAGCGGGGGAATGCAAAAAGGAATTGAAAAATACACTATTACAGTTTGGAATTAGTACTTTCTATTAGCTCCTTTTTTGGCGAAAATAGCATTTAATCTTTAACAACGAGGTTTAAATTGCAACGTTCCATAGGGTTGGTCACATTAAACGCCAAGTTCATTCACTCATCTCTGGGTCTTCGGTATCTCCGAAATGCAGCCCGAGAAGTAGGACACAAGAACGTTTGGATCAAAGAGTTTGTCATCAATCAACCCGTTTGGAAGATTGCCTCAGAAATCCAAAAACTAAAACCAGATATTTTAGGAATCGGCGTTTATATCTGGAACCGAAGCCAAAGCTTCGAACTCATTGAGCGACTACAAAAGCAAAACCCGAATTTAAAAATTGTTATAGGAGGACCTGAGGTTTCATTTGAAACAGAAACATCGGCAGATTGCCCTGTAATCTCCGGCGAAGGAGAAAAGAAATGGTTGGAATATCTCCAGATAATTGACCAAGGAGAGGTCCCATCAAAGGAGATGCTGGATAGATGGAAAACATACGGGTCGGACCTCCCTGATCTCAAGCCGGCCTATATCAAAGAAGATTATCCTCAGCTTAAAAATCGTATTGTATATTTCGAAACTTCGCGAGGATGCCCTTACCTTTGCTCTTTTTGCCTATCCGCCTTGGATAAAACAGTACGCTACTTCGATGATGAAATTATCTTTAACCAAATTGAAAACCTGATTAATGCCGGTGTCAAAAAATTTAAATTTGTCGACCGGACTTTTAATCTGAAACCTGGTCGCATGAAAACCCTCATGGAATGGCTCTCGCAGTTCATTGGCTCAGAATTCCATTTTGAAGTGGTTGGAGATATCCTCACCCCTGATATTTTAAGATTTCTTGAAACTGTACCACCGGGAATGTTTCAATTTGAAATCGGTATTCAGACAACCGATGAATCGGTACAGGAAAGTATTGATAGAAAACAGAACAATCAAAAATTATTCGATACCATTAAAACATTACTAGTTCAGGATAGAATCCATTTTCATTGCGATCTTATTTTTGGTCTTCCTGGGGAAAACATGGGGAAAATATTGAACTCATTCAGGGAGGTACTTTCACTTAGGCCTCATGAGTTGCAATTAGGGTTTCTTAAATTTTTACCCGGTGCACCCATAAAAAATACAATCCGCTCACATAAATACCAATACCAATCTACACCCCCCTATGAATTAATTTCCAATAAAGACCTTAGCGCCGAAGAGGTTGACTATTTAAAAAAATTCGCTGACATATTTGACCGATTTTACAACTCCAAAAGATTTCGATTTTCTATAGTCCACCTTTTGCAAAAAATGGACCCTGTCACTTTGTTCGATCGATTGCTGCATCACCATGAATCAAACAACTTGTTTATGAATCCAGTTGCCTTAGATACGCAATACGAAATTTTTCAGCAAACATTCTTTACCAATCCATCGAGCGAGGAAAAAGACCTATTGAAACTCGACTATCTTTATTCCCAACGAGCCTATCGTCTTCCAGCTTTCTTGTCTGAAAAATCGATTTTTTCTGGAAAAACATGGAAACAAGACAGAAAAACTCCGATCATTTCCTTCCAACACAAAATTGAAATTTCGGGCTCTAAGGCCCATTTAAAATCTATGGAACATCCTGTATACTACGCCATCTCGCACTCCAATAATGGTGGTGGATATTTCCATCGCCCTATATTGAATCGAATAGAAGAGCCGAGAATATAATTCGGGTAAGAACCATCTCACAACAAGTAAAAATATTATTTTCAAAACGGGAATATTTGTTTTTTTGAATCGAGGAGTTATTTATGTCGCAGAATTCTGAATCGTTAAACTCTAAGAGCCAAGTCGTAACTCAAGGCGATAGACGGGCACCCAATCGGGCAATGCTACGCGCAGTGGGGTTTTCTGATGAAGATTTTCAGAAACCCATTGTGGGTGTGGCCAATGGTCAAAGCGATATCACTCCCTGCAATGCTGGCCTTGGAAAGCTTGCAGATATTGCTGCAGACCAAATCCGAAAAGAAGGGGGAATGCCTCAAACATTTGGCACCATCACCATCAGCGATGGAATTTCCATGGGGACAGAAGGCATGAAATGTTCTCTCATAAGCCGTGATGTCATTGCCGACTCTATCGAGACGGTTTGTCGCGGTGCAAGTATGGATGCCGTCATTTGTATTGGTGGATGCGACAAAAACATGCCCGGAGCTATGATTGGTATGGCGAGACTCAATATCCCCGGAATATTTGTTTATGGAGGAACTATTAAACCTGGTCATCTTGATGGGAAAGACTTGACCGTTGTCAGTGTTTTTGAGGCCGTGGGTCAGTTCGGGGCTGGAACCATCGATAGAAAACAACTCACTGAAATTGAAAAAAATGCCTGCCCTGGATTTGGTTCTTGCGGTGGTATGTATACCGCCAACACCATGTCCTCTGCATTCGAAGCAATGGGAATGAGCCTCCCTTATAGCTCAACGATGGCAAATGAAGATAAAGAAAAGGAACTCAATACCGGGCTCTGCGCGGAAACACTCATGAACATGATAAAACACAATATTCTTCCACGGGACATCATGACTCGCAAAGCTTTTGAAAATGCAATTGCCGTTATTATGGCTATTGGCGGGTCCACTAATGCCGTATTGCACCTACTTGCCATCGCACACTCAGCTGATGTAGAGTTGACCATCGATGATTTTGAATCCATCCGCAAGAAAATTCCGCTGTTTTGTGATCTAAAACCTTCAGGACCATACGTGGCTGTCGATTTGCACCATGCCGGCGGAATCCCACAGGTGATGAAAATGATGTTGAATGCAGGAATGATCCATGGAGATTGTCTTACAGTTACCGGAAAAACCGTCGCAGAAAACTTAAAAGATGTTCCACATCAGCCCCCCACAAATCAGGATGTCATATTACCTATTGACCAACCAAAGTCCACGGAAGGGCATCTCGTTATTTTAAAAGGGAATCTTTGTTTAGAAGGTGCTGTTGCAAAAGTATCTGGTGTAAAAACCCGTAATTTTACTGGACCCGCAATAGTTTTTGATTCTGAAGAAGAATGTCTCGATGCAATTCTTGAAGACACAATAAAAGCCGGTGATGTAATTGTCATCCGGTACGAAGGCCCTAAGGGGGGTCCTGGAATGCGAGAAATGCTGGCACCCACTGCTGCCATTGTTGGCAAAGGACTAGGCGGTAAAGTTGCACTGATCACAGACGGTCGGTTTTCTGGCGGAACCTATGGAATAGTTATCGGTCATGTAGCCCCTGAAGCACAAGTAGGAGGAAACCTTGCATTATTGCAAAATGGAGACACCATCCAAATCGATATCGAAAATAACAGAGTCGATGTTGATTTAAAGCAGGAAGAACTTGAAAATCGAAGAAAAAGTTTCAAACCCAAAGAGATTAAATATAAAAAGGGTGTTTTAGCTAAATATGCCAAGGTTGTTAGTTCCGCCAGTAGAGGTGCCGTTACGGATTAGTAAATATGGACTATAAAATTCTTCCCGGACATCTCTATTCCCAAAATAAACGTATAAATCTTTATTACCTACATAACCTTTTTAAAGAATTTTCGGCCCACATTTCTCTTCAAATGAAGGAAACCCATAACCTGGACACCCCAATTTCGGCAGGAATGTGGGGTGGATCGTATATGGTGGCCTTAGATGATGGGGAGGCCAGAACCAATGTCGTCCGTCTATACTCTATTGTCAGCCTACCTCAAGACGGCCCTCTTGATGAAAAAGAAAATTTTGAAAAACTGATGCAGCTTTATCAAAAAAATTTCACTGAAGTTTTTGGACGCTATGGCTTGGATCTGGTTGACCCTAAATGGGGTGAAAAGATCCCCTACTCCAACAAGATTCGCCCAACCACTGCATTGCAAATGTGGGATACCAAAGGAAAAGCAAACTATGTAAGAGTTTTTTTCGTTTGGAATAAAGCTAGTTGGGAGGAATCCATAATATACGATATGATCCGTAATATAAAAACATTAAAGGAGCTTTTAAACATAAATACGAGGCCAGCTAAAAAAGAGATTTCAGAGTTGAAGTTTCTACTTCAAGATGTGCTAATCACCCATATGACATTACGCGCAGCGCTAACTCCTGATTTTATCGAGCATGCAGAGCCCATCATTAAAAATCTTTTAGAAAATTTTATAAAGGGTTTACGCTCAAAGGAAAGTGTCGAAGAGCAATATCATCGTGTTTATTCTTCTGCATTGGTTTATGGGTTTGAGGAAGCACTATTAGAGCCATACAAGAGGGAAGGATTGGATATAAGAAACGTAGAAGACTGGCCTGTGGATAAAATCAATTACGTTCCAAATGAATTAAAAGAAAAGCTGGTTCCCGCTCTCCAAGCCCCTTGGAAGAAGTTTCAAAAAACCCTTGAAAGAAAATACGGTAAAGCAAATTCCATCAATTAAATTTCAACAGCATCCAACCTGCTAGCCCCTTCTGTCCATTTAACTCTCTGTTCGATCCATTCCACACGGCTACCGCCATTAAAACTGATTGCCGCAATTGAACATCATTAAGATCGGCAACAATAAGGTCACGTTTAAAAATTAACCGCCATTTATTATTCTTCCATAGCGCAGTACCTTTAACATTTTGTTGGCTTTGATAAGTCAATGTACTATAACCTTCCGCATTCAGGTCTTCTATAGTTTGATAAACTAACCCTTTTTGTTCTTTAACACCAGGTTGTCCCTTTTCTCCACCAATTGATTTCCATTGCCAAATATTTACTGGTACCCCCGGCTCACCCATAGTGATTGAGGGGGGTTCACTATCAACCTTAACAGGAAACATTAACGCTGCTCTATCTACATACAAAGAGGAATGCTCGAAGTTGCCGTCTTTAGTTTTATCATTCCATTCGAGTAAAATTACAATTTCATCTCTATTTTTAATAGCTCTTATTGAAACCTCTGTAGTGGAGGGGTTCGGCCATTTAGGGTTCGTAATCATTTGCGGTCCTAATTCAACCAAAGTGGAAACAGGAGCTTGCCCGCTACTCCAAAAAGGATCAAAAGGGTTATCCGGCAAACTTCCCTCAAAATCTATAACCTTAATTACAGGGCCACAACTTTCTTCTTCCAAGCAACTTTCAATATTTGTAGAGCAACCAAAGTTAATTAATAAAAAAATAAGACTCAGAGTCAGGAAGGAAATTTTCTGGAAAAACATATTTTTTTAAAGGGATTAGAATTTATGAATTAAATCTTCAAGTTGGGACTTTAGCTTGGAGGTGTAGGGGCCCACAAGAATTAAATTAAGCCTTTTAGAGTCAAAAACTTTGTTCGCCACTTCCTGCATTTTTTTTACGGTAATGGACTCAATAAGGATTCTTTCCTCTTCCAAAGACATTTCCCTGGAATAAAGATGAGGAAATGCATAACGCACTACCTGTCTATATGGATCATCAAGTTCTGAGTCGAGTTCAAAAAAATACCTCTTTTTAATATGAGCTAGTTCATTTTCCGTCGGCCCTTCCTTCACAAAATTTCTTATCTCTTTTAGAAGAAGATCTGTCACCTCCATAACTTTTTCATGACGCATGGCAACATCAAAATCTATGGTTCCTAGATCTGACATACTTGTGGCCCGACACTCAACAGAATAAACTAATCCCCGCTCTTCTCTTAACACCCTTTGAAGTCGTGAAGTAAACCCATCATCAAAGACTCGGCTTATCAAAGCTAAAACTAAAAAATCAGGATGGTTATAGGAGCAAGAACGGAAACAAATTTGTAATTCAATTTGGCTGTCAGAATCTTCTTGGAAATGAAGCCCCGGCTGTTCCTGGTTTTCACTTATACTTCCAAAAAAATGATCTTTAGGGAAGGGTTCCACGCCATTTTCTAGGCTGGAAAAATAATTTTTAGCAAGTTTAAAAACGTTGGTATGTTCAATGGGACCGGCAAAAGCTAGCACCATATTTCCAGGCACATAGTGCCTATTAAAATAATCTCTTAACATCTCTGCTTTAATTGATTTGATCGTTTCTTCCGTACCAATTGTAGGCCATGCCATTGGTGTGTCTGGATAGAGTAATTTGCAAGCTTGATTATTTATATCAACGTTGACTCCCTCTTCATTTAGTTCTTCAAAATATTCCTCAAGAATAATTCCTCGCTCCAATTCAATCTCAGGAAAAGTGGGAGAGGAAAAAAACTCCGAAAATAACTCTAGTCCTTTTTCAAGTTGTGACACATGCGGACTAAACCCATACTGAGTGTATTCTCCTAATGTCGAAGCCCTTAAATCGCGTCCAATATTTTCAAATTCCATGTTTAATGCAATCGAGTTAGGATATTTCTTATTACCACGGAACATCATGTGTTCTAAGAAATGTGATATCCCATTATTCTGAGGGTTCTCGTAGCGCAACCCAGCGCGCACGAACATCGAAACCTCCATAGTATGAATATGAGGCATCTCAACCGTAACTACGGTTAGGCCATTGGTTAGGGTATCCCTAAAATATTTCAAAGCAAATTCTTTAACTTCCATGTTTCCTTAGGTATTATGCAAACTCGCTGGGAGTTCTCGGTTAATTGCAAAACTTGAATAAAATTACAATATAAATTTGTTGAAAATATGAATCAGGTAAATTGGTCAAATAAAGATTACCAAAACGGATTAATTTTTATCAGCAACTATGAAGATAAAGCCGCTTCAAAGACCATTATCGCAACGGATAAGGATGTTACCCTCATCCTGCCTAGTGGGCTTCCTATCTATGGAGTAGGATTTTACGGTATTTTTATGTTGGCTCCAATAGTTCTTTTTATGATAACAATAACTTACTTCATATTCGTAATACTGACAGCTAATTCTTTAGAAGTTCAAATCCAAATGCTTTTATCCGCAGGGGGTTTCTTCCTCTTTTGGGCCTTAACTAAGGCCTTTAAACTCCTGATTTCTTCACGTGAATTATTTCCTATGAAATATTTTTCAACTTTGGGACCGCATGGTATAGCCTCACATTATTCCAAATTACATTTTCCGGGTCACTCCAGAGTTGTGATTGAATGGGATCAGATTGATTCCATTCGTACTTTTTCGTCTTTCTTCTTACCTGGACTTTTTGCTGGCATTCTAAAAACCTTTTTCGTTGAAGTCATCTCCAAAAATGCGACAGTTTTGAAAATTCCATTCCATTCCACTGACGAACAAGCTTTAAGGATTTCACAGAACATAGTGGACTTAATCCACCAAAAAATGACCCATTAAGATACAAGGTTAGGGATCAATTGTTCGCTTAGTAAATCAGGGCTAATTACCTGAACCGATTTTATTACCTATTCAAATAAAATTGCGCCTTCACCCAATAAAGAATGGATTTGTTCGATCACTTCATCAGAGGGTTGGATGCGTAGGTCGTCAGAAACGGTGACCACTCGCTCCTCATTGTCGGGAGAAATAAAATGCAATCTTGTATCATTGTTACCTTTATTTGCAGCCAATATTTCTTTAACAGCTATAAGCGTTTCTTTTTCCAATCCCAAAGTACGAAAGTGAATCATCACCCTACCTTGAAATCGCTGCTTCGCCTGAATCAATGGAAACATTTCCTTTGCGATGACTTTTGGCATATTGCCGTCTGAATCTACTTCCCCTTTTACAAGAATAGGTTCTTCGGCAAGTAAAAGAGATTCTACCTCTGCATAAATTTCAGGCCATAAAATCACTTCAACCGATCCATGCAAATCTTCCAGAGTAATTATTCCCATCTTATCGCCCTTGCGAGTGGTTTTTGGAAGATGCTTGATAGGGATACCCGCAATGCTGACAGTCTTACTGCTGCCCGCTTCCGCAACCGATGCCGAAGTGGCATCAGTGAACCAGGACAGATCTTTCGTAAACCGATCGAGAGGGTGACCGGTGATATAAAATCCAATGCTCTCTTTTTCGAACTTCAATCGGTCGGTTTCGTTCCACTCTTCAACATGGTTTCCGTTGCCTTGCTCGGGCGCAACATCTTCTGCGAAGGTATCGAACATGCTTGATTGACCCAGTCGCTGATCGCGTTGCTTTTTCTGACCTTGCTCCATGGAAGCCTGAAGTTCTTTAAACATCTGCGCTCGGCTCTGTCCGAACGAATCACAGGCACCGCTTTTAATCAAACTTTCAAACACACGCTTGTTCGCAAGCTGTAGGTCTACGCTTTCGCACAACTGACTCAATGAATTAAACTTTTTTAATTCCTTACGAGCTTCAATAATATTATCGATGGCTTTACTACCGACATTTTTGATCGCACCCAACCCAAAAACGAGCTTGTTATCTGAAACCGAAAAATCACGGTCGCTCAAATTCACATCCGGTGGCTGCACCGTTATTTTCATCTCGCGGCAATCGTGGATATAACGCAAAACCTTATCGGTATTATCCATATCACTTGTGATCAATGCGCCAAAAAACTCCAACGGATAATGTGCTTTAAGATAGGCCGTCTGATAAGAAATCTGAGCATAGGCAGCACTGTGAGACTTATTGAATCCATAGCCTGCAAATTTTTCCATCAAATCAAAAATCTTCTTTGATTTTTTAAAATTAATTTT
>JAKUOQ010000070.1 GCA_022450865.1 Nitrospinales bacterium
TGAACAAACTCGATCATAAATATGGGGTGAGCGAGGACAAAGACGATAGCTCGAACCAAAATCCGGAGTCTGATAAATAGCTATGGATGTTCAGACTCTCACTTTTATTTTTGTTGGCGTAACCTTTCTCATTTATATAGGAATCGCTATCTGGTCGCGCGCCGGAACCACGGATGATTTCTATGTTGCCGGGGGTGGCGTTCCACCTCTTGCCAATGGCATGGCGACTGCTGCAGACTGGATGTCTGCCGCATCTTTTATCTCGATGGCAGGAGTCATCTCCTTTGTCGGCCGCGATGGTGCAGTCTATTTAATGGGTTGGACAGGGGGTTATGTGTTACTCGCACTGCTTCTTGCTCCTTATCTTCGTAAGTTTGGAAAATATACGGTTCCAGATTTTGTAGGTGATCGCTATTATTCCGATTTCGCTCGTTTAGTTGCAGTGGTCTGTGTTCTCTTCGTTTCATTTACGTATGTAGCTGGCCAAATGCGCGGTGTCGGTATCGTTTTTTCCAGGTTTCTTGAAGTAGAAATTACTACCGGCGTTCTTATAGGAATGGGCATTGTATTTTTTTATGCGGTTCTAGGAGGGATGAAAGGAATCACATACACCCAAGTAGCCCAATATTGTGTTTTAATTTTTGCTTTTCTGGTTCCAGCTATTTTTATTTCTATGTTGATGACAGGAACTCCTATTCCCCAATTGGGTTTTGGTAGCACGCTCACCGACGGTTCCAATGTATATATTCTGGATAGGCTTGACCAATTGTCTCAAGAGCTTGGTTTTGGAGCTTATACTGAAGGAAATAAATCTACTATCGATATGTTTTTTATAACGGCGGCTTTAATGGTTGGTACAGCAGGACTGCCACATGTTATTGTTCGGTTCTTCACAGTTCCCAAAGTTCGTGATGCGCGTATTTCAGCCGGTTATGCACTGGTTTTTATTGCCATACTTTATACAACCGCTCCTGCCTTGGCCTCTTTTGCACGCCTTAATTTGATCAATACGGTTAACAACGCAGAGTATAAAAATACTCCATCTTGGTTTAAAAACTGGGAAGATACTAACCTTATCGCCTGGGTGGACAAAAATAAGGATGGAAAAATTCAATATTTCGCCAATAAGGCCTTTACAGGAACGCCTGAATTTTTAGATGAAAGAGGCCTGAATGGAGAAAGAAAAATCTCTAACCCTGTATCACCTAATTCCAATGAGCTCTATATTGATCGCGACATAATGGTACTGGCAAATCCCGAAATAGCAAATTTGCCAGATTGGGTTATCGCTCTTGTCGCAGCAGGTGGGCTGGCTGCCGCACTTTCTACAGCGGCCGGATTGTTGCTGGTCATATCCACATCTATTTCTCACGATCTTTTAAAAAAATTGTTTTTGAAAAAAATTACGGATAAACAGGAGCTAGTCTTCGCCAGATTCTCAGCAGCAGTTGCTATTGTCATTGCCGGGTACTTTGGAATTCACCCGCCTGGATTCGTCGCGCAGGTTGTAGCCTTTGCCTTTGGGCTTGCAGCTTCTTCTTTTTTTCCGGTAATTCTTATGGGTATATTTTCAAAACGAATGAATAAAGAAGGTGCCATCGCCGGAATGATTACAGGTCTTACTTTCACCGCAAGTTATATCATATACTTTAAATTTATTAATCCGTCTATCAATTCTGCGGAAAACTGGTGGTTTGGAATTTCACCTGAAGGAATTGGGACTTTAGGAATGGTTTTTAATTTTCTTATTTCCTTTCTGATTAGCCGGGTTACCGCCCCTCCCCCGCAGGAGATAAAAGATATGGTAGATGATATTAGGATTCCCAAAGGTGCTAAAACCTCTTATCATCACCATCATTAGTATTTAATTAATCACAAAAGGCTTGCTTACTTTCCTGTACAGCCTTCTCCTCTTGAAAAAGGATAAACTAATGTGGAAAAGTTTAATTATAATTATACGGTAATTGCTAAATAGGGATTTTTTTAAACCCAAGCAACCGTATTTAAATCAAGGCCTGAAATTAGCCTAAATTATTTTTGATTAAATTTATGGCCTAATAAAAATATTATGAAAAAAACTAGCCTCACTTTGATACTTCCACAAATACTTTCCAACCATAAAGAATGGTTTTCCTCTAAGGGTAGAGAAGGTATTTTTGCTGATCTTAGTGAAGAAAATTTACGGGGAGCAAATTTTCGGAATTGTAATTTGGTAGAAGCAAACCTGCAAGCTGCAGATTTATGTTATACAGATTTTACTGATTCCGACCTTCGTGGGGCAAACCTTCTGGAAGCCCAGCTAAAAGGGGCTAAATTAGAAAATGCCAATTTTGAAGAAACAGATTTGATGTGGGCAAATTTAAAGGGCGCTAATCTTGAAAACACCAGATTGGATGGGGCCTATCTTCAGGGCGCCAACCTTCAAGACACCGGAATTAGGCAAGCACAAATTGAACTTGCCTTTATAGATGAAGACACTCAACTGCCGGATGATATCCACTAACCTTTATAAAATCGACACCCATCATTAAAAATCAGCGACCCGCTAGAATTGTTTAAGGAAGCGGAGATCATTTTCGAAGAACAAGCGTATATCATTGATACCAAATTTGAGCATTGCAATGCGTTCGATGCCGAGACCGAATGCAAATCCTGTCCATTTTTCAGGATCGTAATCCACGGATTGGAAAACGGCGGGGTCTACCATTCCTGCACCGAGGATTTCTAACCACCCTGTCTGCGAACAGACTCGACAACCTTTGCCATTACACATTACACATTGAATATCCACTTCCGCGCTGGGGCAAGTGAATGGGAAAAAACTGGGCCGAAAGCGGATTTGTGTATTCTTACCAAAAACCTCTTGAAGAAAAATATTCATGATTCCCTTCAAATGACTAAAGGACAGGCCTTCGTCAACCATCAAACCTTCAATTTGGTGGAACATCGGCGTATGCGAAACATCTGAATCGCAGCGATAAACTTTTCCTGGCGCAATAATGCGTAAAGGTGGTTCCCGATTTTCCATGACGTGAATTTGAACTGGGGAGGTGTGCGTTCGCAAAACAGTTTCATCTTCTATGTAGAAGGTGTCCTGCATATCTCTTGCTGGATGGTCTTTCGGGATATTCAGTGCTTCAAAATTATAATAATCCGTTTCAATTTCAGGACCCTCTTCTACCTGGAACCCCAACCCAAAAAAAATGGAAGTGATTTCTTCCATTACCTGAGTGATAGGATGTAACGTTCCTGTTAACTCTTTTCTACCTGGAAGAGTTGTGTCGAAATTTTCGCTAGAATTTTTAAATGATTTTGAGCCAAGACTTACATCCTTGTCGTTTATTGTCTGCTCAACATGTTGCTTAAGAAGATTTATGTCTTTGCCAAGCTTGGGCTTTTCTTGGGGAGAAGCATTGCGCAACTCTTTCATCAACCCCTGGAGTTGTCCCTTTTTCCCTAGAAATTCTATTCGAATTTGTTCGAGTTGTTTAGAGTTAGAAACGGACCCTATCCGGTAATCGAAATCTTGACGGAGTTTGTTGATGATTTCAATCATTCATGTTTCCAACCGATACCCCTCAAGAAAGGGGGAGGTGGTTTAATTCGCCGGCGCGCTATTTAAAATTTACGTGAGCTGCGCGCGGGCAGTTTCAGTCAAGGATTTAAAGGTTGTCTGATTATTAATGGCGAGATCAGATAAAACTTTGCGGTCCAATTGAATATCTGCTTTTTTCAAACCGTACATGAATTGGCTGTAGTTCATTCCTTCAGCTCTGACCGCAGCATTGATACGAGCAATCCAAAGTCGACGGAATTCACGCTTTCGATTTTTGCGATCGCGGTATGCATAACTGAGACCATGTTCAACAGCTTCACGGGCTTTTCGAAATGCAGTACTGCGTACGCTCCGATAGCCTTTGGCCATTTTTAAAATTTTTTTTCGTCTTCTTCGGGAAACAGTCCCATTTACCGCACGTGACATTTTACAATTCTCCTTTTTTTTCGTAATCAGCTGTTGCCAGCTGCTTCCCACCTAAGTGAGCACCCTTATCTAGAGGGTTAATAGGGTATTAAAACACTAATGCGTTTCGCATCGGAAGGCGCCATGATGCTAGCCTTACGCAAATTCCTTTTTCGTTTGGTAGTTTTGGTCGTCAAAATGTGGCTGGTGAAAGCGCTATTTCTACGAATTTTACCGCTACCTGTTTTTCTAAACCTTTTGGCGGCCCCTCGGTTTGTTTTTATTTTTGGCATTATTTACTCCACTAACTTCTTATTCATTATTGGGCGCTGCTGTTTTACTTTCTAACTCTTCTGATGGCAATTTTTCTTCATTGGCATCCGTATTTTTTGTTACTGGTGGCTTAGGAACTTTTGGCTGAGTCCCTTTTTTCGATTTAAAATTTTTAGGAGCTAAGATCATAACCAGGGTACGACCTTCTTGTTTAGCTGACTGTTCGATAATGGCAATATCTTCTGTTTTCTCCGCGACCCGCTCTAAAACCCTCTGACCAAACTCACGATGAATAATTTCTCGTCCCTTAAAGAAAATGACAACCTTTGCCTTATCCCCATTTTCTAAAAATCGTTGCACATGTTTTAATTTAAAATCGAAGTCATGCTGATCGGTGTTAGGCCGAAATTTGACTTCCTTAACATGTACAACTTTTTGATTCTTTTTTGCTTCGTGTGCCTTTTTGCTTGCTTTATATTTATGTTTGCCATAATCCATTATACGGCAAACTGGCGGGTTAGCATTGGGCGCAACTTCGACAAGATCCAAGCTCCGATCTTCTGCCATGCTTATGGCTTCTTCGGTGGGAATGGTGCCGAGTGACTCTCCATCATCTCCGATTACCGACACTTCCTGGACTCGGATCATTCTATTAATGCGTTGTTTCTTGTTAATTTAAAACTTTCCTTTTAAAAAATTAATCAACTTTCTGTATCAATGGTCCGGTTTTTAACGGCTTCATTAACTTCATTTAAAAACGTTTTCAAATCAAGAGTTCGCGTTTCTTTAGACCGTCGCCTACGAACACTTAAAGTAGAAGTTTCCACTTCTTTATCCCCCAAAACAATCATATAAGGGATCTTCTGTAACTGGGCCTCGCGTATTTTGAACCCAATCTTCTCATTTCGCAAGTCTTTTTCTACCCGAATTCCTGATTCTTCAAGCTCTTCGGCTATTTTATCGGTATATTCGGTATGATTATCGGTAATCGGCAATAAGATGATCTGAACCGGAGCCAGCCATAACGGAAAAGCGCCTGCATAATGCTCAATTAGACAACCAAAAAAACGTTCCAAAGAACCCATTAGGGCACGGTGAAGCATGATAGGTTGACGGCGTTGACCATCCTCCTCAATATAAGTGATATCAAACTTTTCAGGAAGATTAAAATCGACTTGCACTGTTGAAACCTGCCAATAACGATTCAAACTGTCCTTAATTTTAATGTCAATCTTGGGACCGTAAAAAACACCCTCGCCTGGGTCCACTTCAAATTCCAGATTCTTGTTGTTAAGCGCGGTTTCCAAAGCTTTCGTTGCAGACTCCCATCCGCTATCCGAGCCAACATATTTTTCCGGACGTGTGCTCAAATAAATTTTGTATTCGTGGAAACCGAATGACTGTAAAACAAAAACAATGAGGTCAAGAACCTTGGTGATCTCTTCTTCAATCTGTGACGGACGACAGAAAAGATGTGCATCATCCTGAGTGAAGCCACGTACCCTTAACAAGCCGTGTAAAACTCCTGAGCGCTCGTAACGATAAACCGTTCCCAACTCTCCGAAACGAACGGGAAGATCGCGGTAACTTCTCAACTTGGTCTTATATATTTGAATATGGAAAGGGCAGTTCATCGGCTTCATGACATATTCCCTGCCTTCAACATCCATATTCGAAAACATGTTGTCCTTATAGAATTCCGTGTGGCCGCTGGTTTTCCACAAATCTATTTTTGCCGCATGCGGACTAATGACCATCTCGTATCCGTGGCGGAAATGTTCTTTTTTCCAGAACTCTTCCATTAAATGACGAATGCGCGCACCCTTTGGGTGCCATAGAATAAGACCGGGTCCAATATCATCTGAAACCGAAAATAGATCGAGTTCTTTACCCAGTTTACGGTGATCGCGTTTTTTCGCCTCTTCTAGTCTTTTGAGATAAAGACGTAATTCTTTTTCCGTATTCCAGGCGGTACCATAAATCCGTTGCAGGACCGGGTTTCTTTCATCACCGCGCCAATATGCGGACGAAGTATGCAGCAACTTGAAAGCCTTGATTTTCTTGGTCGACTCTACATGCGGTCCACCACAGAGGTCACCCCAGTCTCCCTGCGAGAAAATCGTAATTGGTTCGTTGTGGGCGATCGATTCAATGATCTCGACCTTAAATGTCTCACCCATGTCATTAAATTTTTTTTTCGCCTCTTCACGAGAGATTTCACTACGCACGATGGGGATATCCGCAGCTGCGAGTTCCTTCATCCGTTTTTCAATCTTTACAAGATCTTCAGGAACAAAAGCGTCTTTGCGAGAAAAGTCATAGAAGAACCCGTCTTCAATTACTGGGCC
>JAKUOQ010000071.1 GCA_022450865.1 Nitrospinales bacterium
GTATTTCCAGAGCCTCTCTTAGAATCTGATTTTCATCATAATTATCATATTCGTTTCTATATTTTTCCTTTAGAGCATTCGCCCTTACTTCTATTGAACTCAACGTAATAATTTCGCTGTTCACTTTCGCAACAACGCGATCAAATATTTTCCCTTCTACCAAGCTTGGTTTCATAAAAATCAAACAAAGAATTATGGTGCAAAGGGTTTGCTTAGTTAATTTTATTGAGAACATCATATTTAATATCAATTCGCGCATTTCGTTTTAGTTTTAAAAACCATTTTTGAAAAGCTTTATCTTGTAAATCCCGGAGAAGTATTTTTTTGATACTACTTCTGGATTCTTCAAAATTCATTTTTCTTTCTTGAACTTTACCCACAACTTTAAATAAGTGAAAACCATACGGAGTACGAATAATATCGCTAATTTTATTTATCTTTAATTTAAAAACATCGTCAAACTCTTCCGGCATCTGACCTGCCTCAAAATAACCCAAGTCACCTCCCTGGATCCCTTCAGGCCCCAAAGAATACTCTTTTGCAAGACCCGAGAAAGTTTTCTGCTTACGGCGAATTTCTTTTTGTATTTTTCTAATTTCCTCTTCAGACTCGACCATAATATGAAGGGCTCTAACTTGTTCTTTTTTATGAAACTCATCACTTTTATCAAAATATTCACGCATTTCTTTTTCACTTACCGACACCTTACTATTGACATGTTCTTGAATCAATTTATTTGTCAAGACCGTATTTTTTATAGAGTTTTCCCAATCCTCTCTCGAAATCTTTTCTAAAACCAATGTTTTTTCCAGTGTATCTTCAACATACCCTTCCCTTTTTTGATTCAACACCTTATTAAATTCATTTTGGTCAATAGTAATATTATTTTTCTCAATTTCCTGTGCGAGCAAGATTTTTTTCACCAATTCATCTAGGACTCTGTTTTTAAACCAAGACAACTCCTCTGGTTTTAATTCTTGAATATTTTGAACTCTAAATATTTTTTTTTGTCCAACAAGCATCTTTTTAAATTGTTTTGAAGTGACTTTCTCATCATTAATGTCCAATACAACTTCATCATCAACTATAAAATTAACTGAAGAATTATTATCAAAACAAGAGTTTAATAACATGATTATCATGACGAACAATAATGTCTTAAAATATATAATCACAATTAGGCCTTTTTAACATTTAACGACTTTAAAAGTTTTTGTAGATACTCAGAAACTACTTTTAAATCTGCCTTCCAACCCTTCCTATCTAGATGAATCCCAATTTGAAATTCGGACAACATCTTTAACCGCTCATCCAAAATTGTGGCAAGACTTTCAGGCCTCACAGGAGTCGAGGGTAGCAAAGTCAAAAATACTTTTCCATTTTTCATGTGAACTTGATTTATATGTAATTTTTGACAAAACATACGAATTTCAAGCAACGCCAAAAGCTTCTCAATCGACTCGGGATACGGGCCAAAACGATCAATCATTTCTCTAGATAAAGCCATACACTCATTTATGTCTCCTGCTAATTGAATTCGTCGATAAAGATCTAACCTTTGATTAAGATCGGGAACATATTCATTAGGGATAAAACCTTTAACCAAAAGATCAATTTCAACTTCTATTCTTGGATCGACCTTTTCTCCGCGAATATCTTTCACCATATCTTCAACTAACTTACAGTAAAGATCGAATCCTACAGAGGCAATGTGCCCTGATTGATTACTTCCTAGCATATTTCCAACGCCTCTAATTTCCATATCTCTTGCTGCCAGTTGGAAACCTGCCCCCAATTCGCTTAACTCTTCCATTGCCGCAAGTCTTTTTCGCGCTTCCTCGCTTAATACCTGTGTACTAGGAATTAATAGGTAAGCATAGGCTTGATGCTTGTACCTACCGACTCGGCCACGAAGTTGATAAAGTTGAGCTAGGCCAAATTGGTCTGCACGATTGATAATGATTGTATTTGCTGAGGGAATATCCAGTCCTGATTCAACTATAGAAGTACTAAGCAACACATCTATTTCTTTATCAAGAAAGCCCTTCATAACTTTTTCTAGCTGGTGTTCAGGTAATTGACCATGGGCTATATCTATCCTGACTCCTGGAACCAGTTTCCTTATCAATTCAGCAATAGAATGGATACTGTGGATTTTATTGTGCACAAAAAATACCTGGCCCCCTCTATCCACTTCTCTCAAAATGGCATCACGAATTACCTCTTCATCAAATTTCCTTATAAAAGTCTTGACCGCAAGACGATCCAGGGGAGGAGTCTCAATAACGCTTAAATCCCGAACTCCCATTAATGAAAAATGTAGAGTTCGAGGAATAGGAGTGGCGGTGAGCGTTAAAATATCAACAGAATTTCTAAGTTTTTTTAATTTCTCTTTATGTTTAACACCAAACCTTTGTTCTTCATCCACTACAATCAGTCCCAATGAAGCAAACTCGACATCCTTTGAAAGCAGTCGATGCGTTCCAATAATGATGTCTACTTCTCCCCTCTTCAGCTTTTCTAAAGTATTTTTTTGTTCGCGTGGCGTCCGGAAACGATTAACCATATCAATCGTGACAGGATATTCTTTAAACCGCTCCTGAAAAGTTTGCAAATGTTGTTGAGCAAGAATGGTTGTTGGCACCAACACAGCGACCTGTTTTTTATCCAAAACCACTTTAAATGCTGCTCGCATGGCCACTTCCGTTTTCCCATACCCTACATCACCGCAGATCAATCGGTCTGTTGGCTTATCGCTTTCGAGGTCATTCTCCACCTCTTCAATTGCCTTTAATTGATCATCCGTCTCCTCATACTCAAATGAGTCCGCAAATTCTCTTACCATAATAGTATTTGATGAGTAAGCGTGACCCTTAGCCAACTCTCTTGAAGCGTAAAGTTTCAGCAAATCTCCAGCCATCTCCTGAATAGCTTCTTTAACTTTTTTCTTTTGTCTTTTCCAGGCAATTCCCCCCATTTTACTTAAGGGAGGGGGTGCTTCAGATCCACCCACATATTTTTGAACAAAACCCAACCCCTCCATGGGAAGGTATAGTTTCTCATCATCTGCATACTGGATATTTAGAAATTCTCCACTTCCAATTCCAGTTTTGATTTCTTTAGTACCTAAATAAAGGCCAATGCCATAATCTACATGGACTAGATAATCTCCTTTTTTTAAATCCTTTAATCCTCTTTGAAAACTCTGTGAATTAGTTTTTCTTCTATGACGATGCTTATGTGACCTGCCAAAAATTTCATGCTCGGCAATAAAAACCAAATTGGCCGATTTAAAATGAAAACCCTGACTCAATCGCCCAAGATCCACATCCACTTCCAGACCCCATTCGTTCATTAACTCATGTATACGATGAATCTGTCCCTTGGCAGGGGCCACGATGACAATTTTTTGCCCTTCGCTTTTCCATCGAATCGCTTGGTCGGTAAATATATCCAAACTACCTGCCATCTGAGGCATTTGCTTGATTTCTAAATTGTCTTCTTCACTATCCGTAATTTTGAGAGAACTTAACTTCAGGGGTCCATGCAAGTCCTCACACTCAGAAAAAAATTCTTCGGAGGTAAGATAAAACTCTTTTGGTGAAGAAGTAATTCTCCCATTTTCGATGCAATTATTGAATTCTGATTGAATAAGTTTTTCAAATTGCTGAACTTTTTCAATCAAGGTATCGGGTTCATCCATTACAACCAGGGTATTTTCAGGTAAATAATCAAACACCGTTTCTCTAGAATCGGAAAAAAAAGGTGCAAGAAATTCCATTCCTGGAAAAAACCCAAGATTCTCAATTTTTTCCTTAAGTTTGTTGGTCTCAGATTCCTCTAAACCTAATTCCTCTGATCGCCTAAAAATTTTCTTCAATCCACTTTCGCTTTCAGCTTTACTCAAACACAACTCACGAACAGGAAGAATATCAATAGCCTCTAATTTATTTATTGATATTTGAGTATAAACATCAAACTCTCGAATTGACTCAACTGTATCCCCAAAAAATTCGATGCGAATAGGGTTATTAGCTCCAGGATGAAAAAAATCAACGATATCTCCGCGAATACTGAATTCACATCTATTTTCAACAAGAGATGAACGTACGAACCCATTATCAGCCAGACTGGTGTCTAAAAGTTCACGCTCCAGCTCGTCATTTGGTTTGATTGAAAACACATTCTTTTGGAGATTATGTTTTGAAACTACGGTTTGCATCAGAGCTTCAATAGGAGCAATGAGGAAAAGCTTTTCACCTCTCTTCAGTCTATTTAAGATCTCCAGTCTTTCACCGGAAATTTGATTAAGAGGTGAGAGAGATTCATAGGGCAATAATTCCCATGATGGAAATGATTGAGGCTTGGTTTTAAGGTTCATATAATGGAAAAAATATTTAAAATCTTCCAATAATAAATCCCCTCGGTTTTGATCGCTAGTCACAATCATTACCGGTCTTCCATTTTCTAATTGCTGCAAACGAGAAAGAAAATAGGCACTAGCCGCACCTCGAAGGCCTTCAACAGAAACTTCCTGTTTTGGATGACTAATGCCATCTTGGACTCGATTGAGACAATCTATCAATCCATCTCTTTGCATCGAAATGCTTTTGTTCATGATATTAGGTGTATCCAGAAAATCAAATCAGGCAGGATTAGGGTTTGTTCCAGCCTTTTCAGGGAGTAGGTCGATCCACTTTGGTTCGCCTTTAGGTTTAAAATTTACACATACAACAAAGGAGGGACCTTCATAAAAATTGAGTTTATAGTTACCACCACCAAAGCGATCAAACAAATACTCCTCTGGACGATCTCTAAAACCGTCCAGTTCTTCTTTAGAAAATTTTGCTATCTCATAAAAATAGATAGCCACCCCTTCTAAAACTCCTGCGAGCAAAGTGCAATTAACCTGACTATAAATTTCTTCAAACCGTTGATCCATTTCATCCTGGTCGGGATCACGTTTTAGCTCTCGCTTTAGCTTAGGCTTGTAATAATCCCTAAATGCTTGTTTTATCCACATAATCTTAAAAATAAATTTAAAAAAGTTTAAAGGGCAACAATGAAAAGTAAATATTTAATATGATACCATATCATGCGATAAAGCAAGAACGTACACTTCTAACTTAAATTTATTATGAACAATATTAAGGAGAATACTCGTGTCATCGGCTTAATCCAAATGACTTCTTCTAATGATTCTAACGAGAATTTACAGGCTGCCATAGATTCTATTCGTAAAGCTGCAGGAAAAGGGGCCCAAATTATTTGCTTACCTGAGCTTTTTCTTTCCAATTATTTTTGCCAGACAGAAAACCCAAAAAATTTTTCTTTGGCCGAACCAATTCCTGGTCCAACTAGCTTGGTCATGGCCCAATTAGCAAAAGAACTAGAAGTTGTATTGATTGTTCCGCTATTTGAAAAAAGAACGGAAGGCATTTATCACAATTCAGCCGTAGTCATAGATGCTGACGGAAGCATAGTGGGAACCTATCGAAAAATGCATATTCCAGATGATCCCTGCTTTTACGAAAAATATTATTTCACACCAGGGGACAATGGATTTAAAAGTTTTTCCACACGTTATGGAAAAGTTGGTGTTTTAATTTGTTGGGATCAATGGTTCCCAGAAGCTGCACGATTGACCGCTTTAACGGGAGCACAATTTTTGTTTTATCCAACCGCGATCGGTTACCAAGAATGTGACCGCATGGAATCACCTCGCCAGATATCAGCTTGGGAGACTATTCAAAAATCTCATGCCATCTCAAACGGTTTATTCTTGGCTTCTGTAAACCGAGGCGGCAAAGAGTCAGACCTGACTTTTTGGGGGCGTTCTTTTATCTGTGATCCATTTGGGGAAATATTAAAACAGGCAAATGGAAGCGAACCTCAAATAATTTTGGCTACATGTTCACTACCTGAAATTGAATCGGTTCGGCAAAACTGGCCTTTTTTAAGAGACCGAAGAATTGATTCATACGAACATCTAAACAAAATTTTTCTTGATCCCGATGAATAACACCCCTGCATCATTAGGATATCGCATGCCGGCAGAATGGGAGCCCCATTCTGCAACATGGCTTACCTGGCCCCACAATCCTGAGACCTGGCCAAAGCAAAACAAACAAATGGTTGAAAGCGAATTTCTAACTATAGTCAGGAATCTTGCACTTCATGAAACCATTCACCTTCTTGTTAGTAATGAAGAGATGGAAAGGTCGGTAAAATTAAGTCTTAAAAATGAAGGCGTAAAAATGGAAAATATTATCTTCCATGATATTCCTACAAATGACTCTTGGATTCGTGATTACGGCCCAAACTTTATTGTTCAGGATGAAAATGATACAAGAAAAGTTGCTGCCAATGATTGGGATTTCGATTCTTGGGGAAGAAAATATAAATGGGAATTGGATGATCTCGCAGGAACAATTATATTGCAAGAATCAGGGTTTCAGTATTTTAAACCCG
>JAKUOQ010000072.1 GCA_022450865.1 Nitrospinales bacterium
TTCCCTAGCTGCTTCACTGCCAGTAATAAATTGCATTTCTCGGGGAAGTTTATGAAACATTTCCATGGGGTCTACTACTTTTTGTTTTTCACCCCCTGGCACCCAATCTGCGGGTTTCCCCTCATCAACGGCGGTTCTACAAACTGAACTACCAACCACATTTGCCATGATTAAACTCCTTATTTTTCCAAAATATCAGTACTCAGAACTTGCAAAAAAATTCTGGTATAAATTAAAAAACCATTTAAACGAATAGGACTAAAAGGAACAGAAATGTCCTTTTTAAAAGAACCAGCTTGTTTCCTCAAAAAGAGATACATATTAGAAACAATACGGGTAACTGTCAAGCCCTAAGCCCATAAAAAATGTGCTTTTATCTAACTTTTGGCCCACCGGTATTTCCTAGGGCTCCTAGGGTAGCATTTCCTCCAGTGAACCCAACTCCTCAAAGTATTGAAAAGATTTTTCAATGAACTCGTTTAAAGATTTATCTGTATAAAACTTTAGGGTTTTGTTTGCCAGTTCTGTCGTATGACAAACCTCATAACTTGAGATGGAATCATCTTTAAATTTTATGACTTCCACTTCCCAGTGGATCTGGGCAATTTCTTCCTGAGGCCTATTCACCGCAGTTAATCCATAGTTTTTCAGTCGATAAATAAGTTGGGTTCCACCCATACCTGAAGGATCTGAACGGGTTAAAACAAGGTTATCTTGAATAAGCATTTTTTTTACTCATAAGTGGTTTATTTCTCTCGTTATTTCTATGTAGCTTTGAGGAGCCAATATCATATGCTAATATACCTTAAATATTAGGTTTGTTCCATAAACTCTAATAATTATATAACCCATTATAAAATTAAGTTGTTTTACAGCTTATTTTAACTGTATTTTATATCCAAAAAACTATGCAACCCATTGAAATGAATGACCCTACTAAAATTGAAGAGTTTCTCAGTAAAATATGTCTAGGTGGCAAAGGTTTCACTACTGAGTGTCTACTAGTGGATGCTTATGATGCGGGGTTAGACTACCCAGACTATTTGAAAGCAGAAGGGGAAGATCCCGATGCCAGCTATGAAGGAAAATCTCCTGCCTGGGCAAAATACCATATGCGGCAGGGAAAGCGAGTTTTTATGGTCTACGGAGATAAAGGTAAAGATCGAAGGACGCATTTCTCGGAAACTCCTTGACCCGAAGAAAAATCTGAAGCATCTAAGAGAGAAGTAATAATCCTATTTAACCATTTTTTTGAGTCATTTTTATGCAGTTTGATAAGGAAACCCAAACACGAATTTTACGAGTTGCCTCAGACAGGCAGCAAGGTCGAGACCTTGAAGAATTAGACGCGCGTATTGCGCATGTTATGGATCTTCATCCTGAATTTGAAGAGAGCTGGAGCCAGGGAGAGATGGCTGCCTATCCACAAGAAATTAATGGACAGATTGTCAGCCCATTTGTACATACTGTTTTACATACCATTGTTGATAGTCAACTTCGCACAGGACAACCAGAATGTGTCGAGAAAACTTTTAAGAGGTTACGTGAGCAAGATATGGAAGAGCATGAAGTTCTTCACGCCATTATTGCTGTTTATGCCGATCTGCATTTTTCGAGTTTTAGGCAGGGAAAACCTTTTGATCAGCTCGATTATGAGAGCCGACTGGATTATCTATCTTATGAGGATTCGCCCTCCAGCGAGGCCGATAATTAATCTGGTAAGGCTTTGGAGCATGAGATAAATTGATGGTATATCACTCGTTACGGCTTGCTACTAAAGAACTTTTTGAATAGTTTTTCCAAGATCGGCAGGGCTTTTTACTACCTTAATTCCGCACCGCTTCATGACCTTCATTTTTTCTTCTGCCGTGCCTTGTCCTCCCGAGATAATTGCACCTGCATGTCCCATACGGCGGCCTGGAGGCGCTGTTTGCCCGGCAATGAACCCGACAACGGGTTTGGTGACATGTTTTTTAATGTAATAGGCCGCTTCATCTTCTGCTGTTCCGCCGATTTCCCCAATCATGCAAATAGCTTTTGTTCCACGGTCTTTTTGAAAAAGTTGCAACACATCAATGTAACGCGTACCAATGATCGGATCGCCTCCAATCCCTACGCAGGTTGACTGACCAATGCCCAACGCGGTTAGTTGACCTACAGCTTCATAGGTTAATGTTCCACTACGAGAGATAATTCCGACGTTTCCCTTTTTGTGGATATGCGCGGGCATGATACCAATTTTTGCTTTACCTGGAGAAATAACGCCAGGGCAGTTAGGCCCTACAAGCCTACTCTTAGTTCCCTGTAGATATTTATAAACATCCACCATGTCAGTCACAGGAATTCCCTCAGTGATACAGATAATGAGTTCGATACCCGCATCGGCAGCTTCCAAAATCGCGTCGGCAGCAAAAGGCGGAGGAACAAAGACCATCGTAGCGTTGGCTTTGGTTGTTTTGACAGCATCACTCACAGTGTTAAATACTGGCACCTTACCTAGAACTTTTTGTCCGCCTTTGCCAGGGGTCACTCCTCCCACAACTTTTGTCCCATATAGCATGGATTGCTCGGTGTGAAACATGCCTTCACGACCGGTAATACCTTGTGTAATCAGTCTGGTTTTTTCATCAACGAGTATGCTCATTTTATTGCCTTGACCACCTTTTGGGCTCCATCTTTCATTCCATTACCAATAAGGAAATTAAGACCCGAGTCTTTAAGAATTTGATGCCCTTGTTCCATATTCGTTCCTTCCATTCGAACTACCACTGGAATTTTGATATGGAGTTTTTTGGTTGCAGCAACCACACCTCTTGCAAGAACATCACAACGAAGTATGCCGCCAAAAATATTAATGAAGATTCCTTTTACCGATCCGTCTGACAGAAGAATTCGAAAACCATTTTCTATCATTTCCTCATCCGCTCCACCGCCTACATCAAGAAAATTTGCTGGTTCACCACCTGATAATTTTATGATATCCATGGTTGCCATTGCCAGTCCTGCTCCATTGACCATACAGCCAATATTTCCATTGAGTTTGATGTAATTAAGGTGAAACTTGCTGGCTTCTACTTCAGTGGGATCTTCTTCATCAATATCACGGTATGTTTGCGTTTCTTTATGCCGGTACATGGCATTGTCGTCAATATCCACTTTTGCATCCAATGCTAAAACGCGATCGTCAGAAGTAATGACCAGCGGATTGATTTCAAGCATTGAGCAATCTTCTTTTACAAAAGCGTCATAAAGATTGATGATGAAGGGGATGACAGCTTTTAATGCAGCACCTTCAAGATTCAGTGCAAAAGCAATTTTCCGTGCTAGATAAGGCTGAACCCCGATAACCGGATCTACCATTTCTTTAATGATTTTCTCAGGTGTGTCGGCCGCAACTTCCTCAATCTCCATTCCGCCGGCTTCGGAAGCCATAATCAGAACCTGGCTTGATTCTCGATCCACAAGGATACCCATATAAAGTTCTTTAGCAATCGACATCCCTTCTTCAATCAGTACCTTTTTAACCAAGCGGCCCTCGGGCCCGGTTTGTGGGGTAACTAATGTCATACCTATAATGTCACCAGCATATTTTTGGGCTTCTTGGGGAGTTTTGGCTAATTTGACGCCTCCTCCCTTCCCGCGACCACCTGCATGAATTTGAGCTTTTACAACAACAACCTTAGTTCCTATTTTTTTAGCTGCTTGGGCAGCTTCAGATTTTTTTGAAATCAGAACTCCATTGGGAACTGCAACGTTGTACTTTCTTAGAATTTCTTTGGCTTGATATTCGTGAATCTTCATAGATTTTTCTTTAATTGTTAGGGAAAAAAGAAGCTCGACTTTTATCATATGAAAAAGCAGCTTGTCAAAAGAATAATATAAACCTTTTCCTCCTATTTTTTTAATGGGAATTAAGGACAAGGAAAATAGTTACAAAAAATTTTAAAAATCAGGGGAAGGTTACCGAGTTTAATAAATGTTTGTCGGCCTAAAAAAGGTAAACTTTGTTTTAAAGGTTTAAGAGTACTCTAGCTAAATTACCCTCGTAGTTAGCAAAATTGGAAAATTAAACCCAAATAAATTGAATTAAAATAATGCTTTATTAAATAATTGTTGATTTGGGTCCTTAGGATGATAAATTACAAACATACTTAAATTAACTCTTGCTCATATGTCTGAACAACTCGGTCTATTTGGCGAACCTGCAGATCAGGAACCGGCCAAAACAACTAAACGAGAAACAGAGTCTCGTATTCAATATTTTGACTTGGAAACCCAAAAAAGTGCGGATGATGTAGGCGGCTGGGGTAATATCCACAAAATGAAATTGGCCGTTGGGGTGGTTTGGGACAGTATTGATCAAGACTATTTCGTCTACGAAGAAAAAGACGCAAAAACATTGGTCGAAAAACTCCGGACAGCGGATCTGGTCATTGGTTTTAATGTTATCGGATTTGATTATACCGTGCTACAGCCTTACTCCGATTTCGATCTGCAAGAGATTAATACCTTCGATATGCTGGTTGATGTTAAGAAACTTCTCAACTTTCGCTTGAGCCTCAATCATTTGGCGCAACATACCTTGAATGCTAAAAAGTCAGCTGATGGTTTGATATCGCTGCAGTGGTATAAGGAGGGTAAAATTGATAAAATCATACATTACTGCAAACAAGATGTCGAAATCACACGCGATCTCTATCTATACGGCGAGGAACACGGTTACGTAAATTACCAAAGTAGATCTGGCAATCCACTTCAACTGGAAGTGAACTGGAAAACAACGAACTTCGTTTCCCGACCTACCGTTTAATTCTACAAACCCTTATTTATTTTTTGAATTAGCTTTTGGTACTGGGTGCTTTTTTCTTGGCCGCGCGCCTAGCCCTTTTCGGAATTGATAAATTTTTTCAGAAATGGAAACATTGCGCCACGTTTTTCGATCATTTCTTCTCGCGACTGTTTTACAACAGCCTCATCAATGATTCTTATATTACGTTCTGCAGCAAATTTCTCTATACCCTTTACAACCATGCCGCGCGCAAAAGAGGGGATACGGTCTAACCTGCCTTTAGCTTCTGGGGTCCATTGAGTTTGAAACTCAACTTCCAGTCCTAGTGTGTCTTCAACTTTTAGAGTTATTGCTTTTCCACCATACTTGCCGGGTTCGTAATCGCAAGAAGGATCGGGGTCCATATAATTTCCGGTTTCGGCAAATGCCCGTGCACGACAGCCGGAACACATAGCAGAAAATTCACAACTACCACATTTTCCATCAAGTTCTTTTCGGTCGCGTAACTGAACCATAAGGGGTGCATTTTCCCACAGGTCTTTAAAAGAACGTGACTTTAGATTGCCGACCGATTCTTCAATGAATGGACAAGGGGTTAAGTTGCCTTCTGGGGATATCCGGCTGTAATGCGTTGCAGCCGGACAGCCACCGGAATAGGTTCGGGTATAGACCGACTCAGGATCATTCTCATAAACAACGCGCTTGTATTGCGGTGCACATTTTGAGTTGATCATTAGCTTGCCTTTGTATTTCATCTGTTGGTCGTAAAGCATTTTCAATGCTTCTTCGTAAGCCGCATTTGAAATATCAGTGTTGCCTTGCCCACGACCAGTACAAACTAGAAAATAAAGATTAAATGCAATGGCACCTATTTTTTCAGTGAACTCAACAACATCTGGAATTTCTTTGTAGTTCATGTCGGAAACAGACATTTGAACGAGAAAATCTACGCCTACCTCATTCAGAATATCGAATGCTTCCATTGAATGTTCCCACGCTTTTTCTACACCACGAAACTTGTTATGCTTGTCGGGGTTCATGGAGTCAATACTGATTCCTACCCCATGGGCTCCCGCTTCTTTTATTTTTTCGGCATTGACGCGATTGATCATGGTGCCGTTGGTGCCAAGCACAACCATGAACTTTTTGTCAGCTGCATAACGGATGATTTCGTAGATATCTGGTCTTAAAAGTGGTTCGCCACCTGTGAGAATTAAAAACGCGTTGGGATTGACCTCTGCGATCTGATCAATGACGCGGAAACATTCCTCTGTATTTAATTCATCTGTTTTAAGTCCACCACGAAATTCTGCATCAAGATAGCAATGGTCACAATTGAGGTTGCATCGCTTGGTGAGATTCCAGGATATCGAGTAAGCACGAAAATCCATCTTTTCTGGGCTGATTGCGGGAGTAGATGTTAGTTCCATGTTAAATTAAAGGCCGTAGTGCCTTGGGTTAGTTTATGAAAAGTAAGTCTTTGAAAACTTTTATTTATAATAGAGGGTTTTAGCCTTTGAAACAAATATATTGCGGGTTCATCGCTTTTTTTCTTCTTTTTTGTGTGTCTTGTGAGCCAAGAGTTGACCAGCTTCTTTTGCTGGATCTAAAAAATGTTGGGCGATATTTAATAGAATACATGCCCCAAAAGGAAAAAGTAA
>JAKUOQ010000073.1 GCA_022450865.1 Nitrospinales bacterium
AGAAATTAAAAATACTCGTGAGTTTTTTGGAAAAATTTTTTTTTCCGCTTCCATTTCTGCTTCTATCTCAGCATCTTCAATAAGATCATTGATGTGTTTTTTATATTTTTTGGTGTCGTGATCTTCGCTTTCGGGAAGAGATAAACTTTCTCTTGTTTCCATCATGGTGGGCTTTCCCTTGATTATTTCGATTGAAAATTCGTTGTTTTAAATATAAAGATGTTAGGATATGATTCTGGTGTGACTTAGAATAATTCTGGCCGTACCGATAAAAATATATCAATTAACTCCTTTAATGTCAATATGATATGGGTGAAGTTGACTTAACAGTAGATCTTGGAAAACTAGTTCTGAGTAATCCGGTGGTTGCCGCCTCAGGTACTTTTGGCTATGGACTGGAGTATACCGAATTTTTGGATTTGAACGACCTGGGTGGTTTTTCTACCAAGGGACTTTCTTTAAAACCAAAGGCAGGTAATCCAGTTCCCAGAGTTATTGAAACGGCTTCCGGCATGCTCAATTCTATTGGACTGGAAAATATTGGGCTGGATGCGTTTTTGTCCGAAAAACTTCCGTTACTGAAGATGTATAAAACGCGGATCATTGTAAATTTTTTTGGAGAAACGATTCAGCAGTATGAAGAAATGGCATTAGCTTTATCCAAAGAAGAAAGAATAGATGCTTTAGAAATGAATGTATCCTGTCCAAATGTAGAAGAGGGTGGGTTGCAGTTCAGTTCAGATCCGGAGACTCTAAGGCAAGTGGTGGATGCCGTTCGCAAAGTTACTGATAAATTCCTGATAGTTAAATTGTCTCCCAATGTGACAGATATAACCACACTAGCCAAGGCTGCAGAAAATGCAGGAGCGGATGCTTTATCAGTTTGTAATACTTTTGTCGGTATGAAGGTAAATCTCGAAACGGGAAAACCTTATCTGGCAAATCGCACAGGGGGACTGTCGGGACCTGCGATCAAACCCCTTGCAATTCGCATGGTTTATGAAACGGCCCGGGCTGTGAAAATTCCTATCATTGGGATAGGGGGGATATCTAACAGTGACGATGCCATTGAGTTTTTAATGGCCGGAGCAAAAGCCGTGCAGATCGGTACTGCAAACTATATAGATCCCAAGGTTACCGTGAAGGTGGTCGATGGAATTCGTGATTGGTGTAGAGAAAATCAGATTTCAAAATTAGCAGAATTAAAAACTCTAGAGTGACTCAAGTTTAATTTTGATATGTTCTTGGCACGCGTTTTCCAATATTGCATAAAATTTCATAAGGAATAGTATCTGCTTTTTGGGCTAGCTCTTCTACTTGAATTACTTCTTCTCCTTGTTTACCAAAAATAACCACCTCGTCTCCTATTTGAACGTCAGGAACTTTAGAGACATCAATCAAAATCATATCCATACAAATTGTCCCAACCTGCGGGACTCGCTTACCTTTTACTAATACCTCCATGTTATTAGATAATCTACGAGGAAGTCCGTCCGCATAACCTATGGGAAGAGTGGCGATACGACTGTCTTTTTGTGTGAAATACTTTCTGGAATAGCTTAGGGCTTGTCCCTTTTGCACTGATTTCAATAAAATAATTCGGCTTTTCCATTGCATGACCGGCTCAAAATTTTCAAGATTCTCATTTCGGCAAAAATTTTCAACCACTGGATTTAAAATGGGAGAAGGAAGAGCTCCATATAAAATCAGTCCCGGTCTTACCATTTTGGAATGGCTCTCTGGAAAACGGAAAAGAGCAGAGGTGTTCGCCAGGTGGGTTAATGGCGGGATGACCCCAGTCTTTTTTAATTCGTTCAAAGCTTTTTTGAAAAGTTCTATTTGTTGGTTTGTTATGGTTAAATCTTCATCATCGGCCGATGAAAAATGAGTTGATAAAGCTTCTATCTTTAGATTTGGCAAACTGGAGATTTTTTCAGTCAGAGCTAACAGATTTTCAGGAAGAACTCCCAATCGGTTCATTCCTGTGTCTACCTTGATGTGAATATTAACTATTTTGCCTTGTTTTTTTCCTTCCTTTGAAAGAGCCTCGGCTAAATGGGACGTGTGAAGTATTGTAGAAAGATTGTGATGGACCAAATCTGTTACTTCATCGGGGAAAATACCTCCAAGGATAAGGACGGGGTCTTTGATACCATTTTTTCTAAGTTCAATTCCTTCTTCAATGACGCCTGCGCCAAGATAGCCTACCCCTGATTCGATGGCAGCTTTTGCGCAGGGAAGAGCCCCATGACCATAGGCATCAGCCTTGATAACAGCCATTATATCGGTTTTTGAACCTAGAACAGTTTTTAAATTTTGAAGATTATGTTTGAAAGCCTTCAAATTTATTTCAGCGCGAGTCGCCCGGTGATGAGCCATAGATAGACTTAAGATGGGAAATTTTTATTCTCTTCGGGTTCTTCCGGTATTGGACAATCGACCACTCTTTTTTACTGGCGGACCGGCGGTGCGAATAGCTCGGCAGCACATATTATCTTCATCTTTGGCTTTTTTACTAACTTGGTAAGCGCGATCACTATAAAAGTTATAAGCCATTGCATTCCTTCCCGATTCTTCTATGCACCAGTAGTTGGATCCACAACCCTCGGGGAATTTATAATCAATATGAACGATGTCGCCATTGAAATCCGAGTTTTTGCTCTCATGATCGTAAAGGTTTCTACATTCTTGGCTTTTGGGTAGGCGCCAATCTTCATGGCCTGCGAATTTTTGCTCATTTAACCAGGCAATATAATTGTGAGCACCTTTCCAGGCACACCATTTATTGCGCATTTGATAACTATCTTCTTTGGTCCACATCAGATTGTAGCGTGTGTCCGATATGGTACCATTTTCGTTGTCTTTAAACCGTTCTTCGTCTGTCATGATTCTTTAAAATTGTTTTGAATGGTGTAGTATACTCTGTGGCCTCCGGAAGTGGAGACACATTACTTTATAATAATACTATGTAAGGGCAAAGTTTTTTTATTAACTTTTTCCGGGTACGCCTCGGAATTTTGGGTGGAAATGTTATGCCAAAAATTGAAATAAAAACATTTTTTTACGATTTAATCCATTGCAAAGACAAAATCTTTGCGACCTTTGACAAGTGGGACAAAAAATATGATGAAGATGAAAGAGGTCCCCTGGTTGCTGGAATGCGGGAGTGTAAAGATGCGGAGCTTATTACATTATTGATGAATATTCAGAAGCTTGCAGCGGGTTATGAGCAAATAAAAGAGCTAATGGATCAAGCCGAGCAAGAACAGGTCGATGAGGCTATGGATGACGATGATCCAGAAGATGAAGATTTTTAATTGGTGAGCCTCCTTTACCAATAATTTAATAGCTAGATGTACTCGGGACAGAAATAAGAAATACCTGCGTGACGGGGTTATTGTAAGTTTAGCGGAAACCCAGAGGAAGGATCAATGATTATCCGGGTGAGGGTTTTGTTGCCGCCAATCCAAAGGGAGTGGTCTTTTGTTGCTTCTAGACTGAAGATAAATTTAGATTCAAGCCCGTTGATTCTTGAAAAATTTTGAAAGGTTTTTCCATCAAATAGACTCAAACCATTATTGGTTCCAATCCATAAACCGTCCATGCGATCTTCCTCAAGGGCAAAAATAAAATTGCCTGGCAAACCATCTTGAGTGGTAAAGTTTCTAAAGGTGAAGTTCTTTGTGTCGATCAGGCTTAATCCTCCTCCCCAGGTACCAACCCATAATCGGTTTTTTTTGTCGAGGTGCATAGAAACTATATAGTTTGGCTTGTAGTCTGTCGACTGGATATTAGGAATGGATGGTGAAGCCTGAGAAGCATGATGCTGGCCTTGAAACAAAGACATGATGGCTTCATTTTCTCGTTTTACTTTTTCATAAGGGGCTCCCAGACCATTAGAGTGGTTAAATTTCTTCCACGTTCCCTTATACAATGTAGAAATGCCAGACTCGGTTCCAAACCAGATACGGCCCGACTTTTCAATTTCCACAGCATAGACCCAATTGTCTATCAACCCACCATTGGAATTATCTACAGTTAGGTTTTTCCATGAGTTTTTATTGCTGTCATTCCATTTAGAAAAATTCACTCCACTCCAAGTTGCTAGCCAGATACTTTTTTTTTCGATTTTGATATCGTAAATGAAAGCGTCATTCAAACCATCTGGAGTATTAAAATTTTTCCAAGTTTTTCCATTGAAGTGACTCAGCCCACCGCCATAGGTGCCCACCCATGGGAAACCATTTTTATCAATAGCAATTGCAAAAATACCATTGCTTAGTAATTTATTCGTGTTGTCATAGACTTCGACTTCTTCATTTCCATTTGTGTCATAGCGAAGCAGTCCATTGCTGGTTCCAATCCACAAATATTTATCATTTGCATTAAGAACTTTAATGTTACGGGTATTTATTGTGAAAGTTTCTTTTTGTAAAATATGAGGGTAGGATTCTCCAGATGTTTTTTTTGCTATAGAGTTTTCAAAAGCAACAACGTTTCCAGCCTCTAGAAATAGAAAGATAGTCATTAAGGTCCTGGTTAACCATCTTACTTGTTGCGATAAGGAGTGTAGTTTTGCTAGCATGAAATTTTAATAAGGTCTCGAATAAAATTAAAAACTATACAACATTATTTATATGTTTGTCATTCCTTTGGGGGTGCTGCGATTGCGATAAGAAAAAGGATTTTTTACCGCAAGTTAAGGTTTCTGAGAAGGATCAAAAGGAAATGGTTCTTATTCCTTCTGGGGAATTCATTATGGGAACCAATAAGGTCGATAATGAAGACACACATAAAAAAATTGGCGCTGTAAAACCTTTATATCTTGATCAGCATCCTGAACGAAAACTTTTTTTGGCTGGATACTACATGGATCGATATGAAGTTACTAACCAAGAATATAACCTTTTTTTGAATGAAAACCAGTTCACAGATATACCAGCCCATTGGAAGGATGGAGTCTTTCCTGAAGGCCACGGAAATCACCCTGTAACGCAGGTAACATGGTGGGAGGCTTGGTCTTATTGTCAATGGGCTGATAAGCAGCTTCCTACAGAAGAACAATGGGAAAAGGCTGCGAGGGGACCTGATGGATTGCCTTACCCTTGGGGTCTTGAATTTATTAAAGGGAAAGCCAATGTTGGTATCGAGGGAGATCGGAAAACGATGCCGGTTACTTCCTATCCAGAAGATACCAGCCCTTATAAGGTAATGGGTCTTTCAGGAAATGTTATGGAATGGACTCTGGATTGGTACCTACCATATCCAGGAAATACTCGCAAAGAGCTTCGTTTTGGAAAAGTGTATAAAGTTTTAAGGGGAAATGGTTTTCAAAAAGCGGGTCATTATTTCCTGGAAGCCTATAAGTATTCTTTTGCAAGAACCGAGGCAAATCCAAACGACTTTTTTGAGAACGTAGGTTTTCGATGCATTGAAAACTGATTCTCCCAAATTTATTTGAAAGGTTTATCTATGATTAAGAAAAATTCTGTTGTTAGCTTGAGTTATTGTCTTAAAAATTCAGATGGAGTAGAGCTAGATCGTGCGGATAAAAACAAACCATTTGCCTACTTGCATGGTGTAGGCCAAATGGTTCCTGGCTTAGAAAAAGAACTGGAAGGGCTGACGGTTGGCGATAAAAAGGATGTCACAGTTTCTCCTGCTGAAGGCTATGGAGATTTAAACCCACAGCTAAAGATTGAAGTGGATCGTGCAAATTTTCCTAAAGATGCTGATATCCAGCCTGGAATGCAATTTGAAGGTAAGGGGGATGGAGGTACTCAAACTGTTTTCACTGTCAAAGCAGTTGTGGGAGATAAAATTCATGTGGATGGCAATCATCCTTTAGCTGGGGAGACATTACATTTTTCCATTGAAGTCACTGAGGTTAGAGATGCCACACAAGAAGAATTGACCCACGGCCACGCGCATGGCGAAGGGGGTGCGCATCACCATTAGTCGATTATTTCAAATGTTTTGTTAAAATCATTCTGCTAAAATAATTTTAAAAATGGTTTTGGATTAAAAAGCTTAAGGTTTAATTCTATAAAACCTGATTTTGCCTCCCGCTTACTATGCTCAATTAAGTTCTCACAGAGTTTTCTTTAAATGATTGAAAATAAAAGATATTATGAATAAAATTTTTAATGGAAGAATAGCGGCGGTCCTTGTTCTGGGGTTTTCTTCAGGGCTCCCCTTGGCTTTATCGGGAGGTACTTTGCAGGCGTGGCTCACCGTTGAGGGAGTCGATATCAGGACCATAGGATTATTTAGCCTGGTGGGTCTACCTTATACCCTTAAATTCCTTTGGGCTCCATTAATGGATCGATTTGTTATTCCGATTTTTGGAAGACGAAGAGGGTGGATAGTTCTTTGTCAGATAGTTTTGATCGGGATAATTCTAGGAATGAGTGTTTCATCCCCTAAAAATGCTCT
>JAKUOQ010000074.1 GCA_022450865.1 Nitrospinales bacterium
GCTCGCTGGTGGGGACAGAAAAATGCTGCCACGAACCCAGCAAATCCATAAACTTCAAATCAATGATTCGAGCATTATTTTTTTTTGCAAAATCTACTGCCTCTTTGGGGGTCATTAATGTATCTCCTGCAAAAATTAATTAAATTGGAATAACTAAAAAACACAACAGCCCCGCATCGCATAGCAAATGCTGAACCAAATTCAATAATTTATTGACTTAAATTAAATCAACCTTATATATGGACTCAAGATCAAACAGCATCTTCTCCTCGTTCTCCGGTGCGAATACGAACGGTTTCCTGAAGGTCAATTACAAAAATTTTTCCATCACCAATTCTACCCGTCTGCGCTGCCTGCATAATGGTGTTGATCACGTCTTCCACCTGATTATCAGTGATAACAATCTCCATTTTTATCTTTGGAAGAAAATCTACAACATATTCTGCCCCACGGTATAGCTCTGTGTGGCCTTTTTGCCGACCAAACCCTTTTACCTCACTAACCGTTATGCCTTTTATTCCAATTTGGTTGAGTTTATCTTTTACTTCATCTAGTTTGAAAGGCTTAATTATAGCCTCGACCTTTTTCATAAGTAACCTCTAGCCAATTTGTTCAGAATAGATCAGGGCTTGGTGACGATTTCGCTATCAGGTTTTTTATACTGCAGCCTTGACTAATTCGCTTAATAAACTGCGTAAAAAACACCGTTTACCCTAAAAGACTTCAATTTTCATGCCAGCCGTGTAGGCAGGCCAGCATATCCAAGGGCGCCCGGCTAAAAACCTATATGTTTAAAGGAGTTTGAAAAACGAAAAAACTATACCATACCCCCCCCTCAAATTCAAACACGAACCCACGCCTAATTTTTAAACAATTAACCTGTATAAATGTTTAATTTTTAAGCAGTATCACTTTCTTTATCTAGTTGCTTCAAGCTGGATTCTAATTCAATACGTTTTTCTTCTATCAGCTCTTCTGAAGAACGTGAGGCAAGGTAAATTGGAGATCCAAAATTTATATTACAACGGGTAAAGGGAAGAGGAAGGATAAAACGATCCCAAGTATTTAAAATTATCTTGTTTTTTGACCCAAAAGTCATTGGAAATAAAGGTAGTCTAGTAATACCTGCTAATTGTACCGAGCCAGATTGGGCAATACAACGTGGACCTCTGGAACCATCTGCAATAATTATAATTCTTTGCCCACCACGTAATACGCGAATCAGTGAACGGGCAGCAGGAACTGCATTTTTAAAGGTAGACCCGCGAATTACAGAATAACCCATCAAACGCGCAAGCTTTGCCAGAAGATCTCCGTCTACGCTGGGACTGATTAATAAAAAATAATCCGGACGATTTCTTAAATAATAAAATAGATAAAAAATTCTACCATGCCACAAAGTCAGAATATAAGGCCCGGTCAAACTTTTTATTCGATCTTCCGCCTCGCTGTTCAGGTTCTTCATACGCAGTGTCACACACCATAGATAAACCACTCCGTATAGAAGATAGGGTAATACATAATTAAAAAAAAATTTTTTCATGTTAAGTTATCTTTGATAATGAATCCACCATGCTTGCCGCAACGGCTTTCATCACTCCTGGCCTGCCCAGATTTTTACGAACGAGCAACAACCGAGCCCTTACTTCCTGGCAATATTCAGGGTTCTTTAAAAGTTTTAATATTTCTGCAGCAATATTCTCTGCGTTTGCCTTACTCTGGATCAATTCTGGAACAACGCTTTCTCCTGCGACTATGTTGACCAACCCATAATAAGGAGTATTTATAAGCATGAGGGCCAACCAATAAGTCAATGGATTCAATTTATAAATAATCACCATAGGACAACCTATTATTCCAGCCTCAAGAGTTGCCGAACCCGAAGCTATAATCAGAGCATCACAGGTGTTCATCACATTGTAAGTTTCACCTGTTAAAATTTTTATACCCAATGGATTAGAACCTAGTTTTTGCTGAATTAAAACTGGGTCAATTGTATCGGCAACAGGAAGTAGGAATTGGCATTCGCCCATCTCCTTCTTTATTTTTTCTGCTGCCAATAATATTTCATCCAGAAGAGAAGTGATTTCATTCATACGGCTTCCTGGAAGAAGACCTACTGTTTTTTTATGCGAGTCCAATGCAAACTTTTCCAAGCTATCTCCACGGGTTCTAGTCGGGTGCACCACATCAATAAAAGGGTGGCCTAAAAATTCCGCATCGACACCGGCTTCTTGATACATCTTCTCTTCAAAAGGCAAAATAACAAACATCTTATGCACAAATTTACGGATATCCTCTATTCTGCCCTTTCTCCATGCCCAAACCTGAGGGCTGATAAAATAATAGACAGGGCAACTATGCTTTCGGCTGTGTTTTGCTAGTCTGAGATTCAAGGTGGGAGAATCAATTAATATCACTGCAGTGTATTTAAGCGATGCTATTTCTTTCACCAACGCGCGATAGACACCAAAATAATGGCCAAAGTCTGAGAAGATTTCTACAAACCCTACAGCCCCCATGCGTTCAATTCCAAACAGGGTATTGACCCCAGCATCACGCATGCGTTCTCCCCCCATTCCTGTAAATCGAGCTTTGGGGTATACATCCAATAAAGCTTGTACTAATTTAGCCCCATGCAAATCGCCGGACGCTTCACCGGCTATTATCAAGAAATGAGGTTCTTCTTTATTCATAACTCCCATCAGCTATTTAGTGAAGCATTAAATAAATGCCACAACCACCTTTGCTTCATCGGCCATTTTCAGAACCTGCTCCTGCTCTACTGCCATAACACGTTCGGCCTCTAAAGCTAGAACAGAAGCCCCGCCTGCTATCAAAGTTTTTATCGTCTGTGGACCAATACCAGGGCTATCGTATCGATAATCCTGATTTGTTCTGCTGACTTTTATAACCACGCAATTTCCCTTTGCGAGTTCGCATCCCCGCTGAATTGCCTTATCCGTGCCTTCAAAAGCTTCAACAGCGATTACCGATTTATTTTTGATAACCAAAGTTTGCCCAATTTCCATATCCGCTAGTTTTCTCGCAATTGGAAAACCAAACTTAATGTCCTCCAATTCTTTTGGCGAGGGTTTTCGGTGAGTAAGAACACCTTTTTTCGGATAGATTTCAGACAAAAAATCTTTCTGACTCAGAACGCGAATTCCCTCTTTTTCGAGTTCCTCTATCATCCCTAAAAGTAAAGCTTTATCTTCATGTGAAATAATATTTTTTAAAAACTTTATAAATTTTAAGTCGGGTAATTGAAGTTTATAAATAACGCTCTTATCCACCTTTCCTAATATCAATAAATCTTCAACGTTATTTTTTTTCAAGGTTTCGAGAATTTTGCTCGGCTGGCCGATACCAAACGAATAACATTTTTCTGAATAGGGGAAAAGGCTAGATTGAATTTCATCCGAAAATCCGATACTTATTAGTCGGGTCCCATTCAGGCTGGCTTTCCTAGCGAAATAAATCGGAATTTCCCCAGCCCCAGCAATCAATCCGATTTTTTTTGTAGGGTTGGAAGGCATAATAAAAATGCGGGTAGAAGTTAAGGGGGGCTGTAAAAAAATTCTTGCAGAGCCAGAACCTCGATTTAGAGATTACTTTTAAACTGGCTAAGAATATTTAGGGCAACCTCCAAAGAATACAACTCATTATCAATAGCTACTTTTCGAGGACTTCCATTCGTTGCGCAATCCAGAAAATGCTTGAGTTCTAATTTAAGAGGATTATCTTTATGAACGAATATGCGCTCGACCAGCGATTCCTGCTTATACCTTAAAGAATCTTTGCTCAGTTTATGCTCCGAAGAGGATTTTTTATGGACATAAATTTCCTGATCTGTGTAATCCAGAACTACAAAGGAATCTTTTTGAGTAATAGAAAGGGTCCTTATCTGATTCTGCGAGGCCCGACTGGCTATAATATTTGCAATACATCCATTTTCAAATTCAAGCTGTGCATTTACAAGATCGTCTTTTGTAGAAAAAACCGAAGCCCCTAATACATGGGTTTTGATTACTTTGGATTGAATCAAATTTAAAATAATATCAATATCATGAATCATAATATCAAGAACAACTCCATCATCTTTAATCCGATCTGTAAAAGGCCCCATACGTCTGCACTCTACAAAAATTGGAGAATCAACAATTTTATGCAACTCCTGAACCGCTCCATTAAAACGTTCCACATGACCTACATGTAAAATCAAAGCCTTGTCCTCAGCAATTTGAAAAAGTTCGCGAGCGTGATCGAGATTGTTGGCGCAGGGTTTTTCAAGGAGCACATGTATACCCGCATTCAATAAATCTTTAGCGATGGAAAAATGTAATCCAGTAGGGACAGCTACCACGGCGGCATCGACCTTACCATACATATCTTTATAATTTTCGAAACCAGGAGTGCCATAATTCTCCTCGATAACCTTTCGGCTCTTAGAGTCAATATCTACAACCGCAGTAAGTTCTACTTCTGGTAACTCGGAAAGAATACCCACATGATATTTCCCCATTCTTCCAACACCAATAACTCCAACTTTAATCTTACTCACTACTTTGTCACTCCTCTTGTGGAGTTTTTAATAAAATTTAAAAGATAGTTAATTTCATCACACATTTCAATCTCTGAACTTATTTTCTTTAAAGCCTGGCTGGTATTCAGGTCGGGACTAGAAATTATTTTAAAAGCTTTCTTTATAGCAGCCCGGATGGGTGGTTTAAAATTCGCTCTCTTCAACCCTACTGCATTAACGCTCAATAAGCGAGCGGGCGTTCCTTCGACTATTGAAAACGGCAAAACATCTTGATTGACTCCGGCCATTCCTCCTACCATTGCATTTCTGCCAATTCGAACAAATTGATGGATTCCAACTAGACCTGAAATGAAAGCCTGATCTTCAACAATTACATGCCCGGACAAACCCGTACCATTTACAATGACAACCTGCTCGCCCAATTCACAATCGTGGCCCAAATGAGAATATGCCATGAGCAGACAGTTTTTCCCAACTTTTGTTACACCATCTTTAAATCCCGATCGATGAATGGTTGCATACTCACGAACTACCGTTCCATCACCGATCTCTACGGATGAAGAAACATCCTCAAAATTCATAATTTGCGGTTCGCCACCGATAGATGCTCCATTAAAAATTTTACAATTTTTACCGATGACTGTGTTGGCTTCTATTAACACGTGCGAGCCAATGACCGTTCCTTTACCAATCTTTACATGCGGACCAATAATGGAAAAAGGTCCGACTGTAACACCCTTTGCCAGCTCTGAGTCTGGGTCAATGATTGAACTTGAATGAATGGTCAAGGTTAAGAAAGGAATAAATATTCAAATTAGGTTTAGCTTCTTAAAAATCGAATAAAATCTTAAAACAACTATTGTTACCAGATCAATTCTTACCCATCATGGCTTGAATGGTACATTCGGTCGCCAGCTCATTTTCAATAAAGGCCTTACCTTCAAATCGAAAAAGAGATTTTCGCTGTTTTATCTTTTTTAGTTCCAAGCGCAACTGGTCTCCCGGGACTACAGGTTTTCTAAATTTAGCCCCATCAATGCCTGTGAAAAATACAGAACCCTGTCCCTCCAACTTAAGAATCTTCAACCCCAGGATACAAGCTGTCTGGGCTAGGGCTTCAATAATAAGAACTCCCGGCATAACTGGGAATTCTGGAAAATGACCTTGAAAGAACGGCTCATCAGCCGTGACATTTTTAATACCTACTATGCGTGAATCAAAATCACATTCGATAATTCGATCTACAAGAAGAAACGGATACCGATGAGGAATGATACTTTTTATTTCATTGATATCCATCATAAGAAACGTTTCCTTTAAATAAACTTCTTAATATTGCATATTTTTAAAAATGAAAATACGAGATTATGCAACAAAATTGGTTGGAGAGATTACTTGTTGTTTCGATCGTAGGTCTTAGTTGCCAAAGCAGTCAAATCATTGCCTCGGTCATGGTAAAGAACGACTTTCTCCTCAAGAATCATTGTATATTTTTTTTCTTTTCCAATTTTTTTAATTACTTTCATCATTTTTATTAGAATTTTTTGCGTTATTTCCTTTTCATTTTTACCAAACTCATTATTTTGATCCTGGAGATATCTTTCAAATGCTATTTTTTCTTTGCGGTACCTATCTTCCTTCTTTTTCTTTAACTCAGGGTCAAGAACGAAGCTTTGCTTGTTCAAATCTTCCAGCATTTTTTTAATTCTATTTTCCCTGGCCTTTATTTTCTTTTTCTCTTTTGCAAAATCCTTCTTAAAAATCTCGAAATTTTTTTTCCACTCTTTTGTACCGATAACTGCTTTTTGAATATCCACGAAACCTATGCGACTCTCAGCTGCAAAGGAGGATATTGCCAAAGGTCCAAAAAAAACCA
>JAKUOQ010000075.1 GCA_022450865.1 Nitrospinales bacterium
CTGATTGAATTGCTGAAAAGGCAAGAACGATTAAGAGAAGATTATTGGAAAAATGTTGATTATTTTCTTCCTGTTCGTTTGAAATGGCGAGCTCAAATGGTGCGCCACCTTTTTCATCTACTTCCAGAAAACAGCCTTCTCGACTTAGGGTCAGGTTCTTGTCAGTGGACCCGAGAAATTTCTGCGGCGAATGGAAACCGCAACCCCATTTGCGCGGCCATATTTAATAAAGAAATGTATGAAGGAAACCAGCATGGCTCTTTCCCTGAAAATATTGAACGAATCCATTTAGACAGTTTCTCCGGAAAACTCAGTGAGCGCCGTTTTGATTTTATTGTTGGATACCAATTATTGACGGATGAAAACGCTGGAATGTTATTCTCTGAGTTAAAAGGTTTATTGAAACCCGGGGGACAAATTCTATTGTTTGATCCAAACCCATGGAATCCCTATCAAAAGGTCAAAAGACTATTTTCGAAACTATTTTTCTTTTTTAAACGGGCTAAAAATTTTCAAAATTTTAACCGCTTTGATTTGTCATCCCTACTTTCTGAGATAGGTTATATTAAAATAAAAATCCTCCCTTATGATTTTTTATTTCCTCCGCTCCCGAAAATACTACTTTGGCCGATGCAAAATCTTAGTTTGATTCTGGAAAATTTTCCTTATGTGAGAAACTTTGCAGGGTCATTGTTTATCTGGGCGCAAAAACCAGCAGAGGAAAATTGGAAACGCTCCATGTCCAGTCTGGCTGTGCATGATTGTTTTAAGGATCGACTGTCAGTGGTGGTTCCTAGCCGAAATGAAGAACAAAATATTATTCCATTAATTAAGAACCTGCAAGCTTGTTACGGAGATTATATTAAAGAGATTATTATTGTCGATGATAATAGTCGAGATGGAACTGCGAAAGTCACTGAGAGTTTAGCGCTTGAAGATTCGCGGATTAAATTGATTCGTCGGAATATGCCCAATGGAGTTGGTCGTGCTTTGAGGGATGGCTTTGATGCGGCAAATGGGGATTTTGTTCTCACTATGGATTGTGATTTTCAACACTTACTTCCTGAACTTACCGGATTATTTGATGCTATTGCTAATGGCGCAGATGTAGCGGTAGGCAGCCGATTTTCCCGGGAAAGCGTGCTTTTAAATTATGCTTTCACTAAAATTCTGGCCAACCGAGGATTTCATATTGTAGCTAACATTTTATTGGGGAGGCATTTCCGAGATGTCACTAATAATCTTAAGTTAATGCGAAAAGAGGTGCTGAAGTGTTTAGTTTTAGAATCCAATGATTTTGCTGCTAATGCTGAAACCGGTTTACAACCAATCTTACTTGGTTTTAAAGTGAAGGAAGTCCCTATTTCATGGATCAACCGTTCAGTAGATATGGGTTTTTCAAGTTTTAATTTAATGAGCACCGGGCCGAATTATTTTGTAGTATTATTTCGGCTAGTTTTTAGAAAGTGGATGGGTAGGCGAATTGTTCTTCATCCTTCTGTTAAAAAAAGTATTAAGACTTAATTAGAGGTTAAATTGGAAACAGTAATCATTACAGGTTCTTCTGGGTTGATTGGTTCAGAAGCCGTTCGTTTTTTTTCTGATAAAGGCATGCGTGTTATCGGTGTTGATAATGATATGCGAAAGAATTTTTTTGGCGACGAAGCTTCAACAGAATGGAATCGGAGGCAATTGGAAGATGAGTTTCCTGATTTCCTCCATTACTCTTTAGATATTCGTTCTGAACAAGAAATGGGAAGTTTGTTTGGCGAGTATGAAAAAGAGATTAATTTGGTTATTCACGCAGCTGCACAACCTTCGCATGATTGGGCCGCAAAAGATCCCATAAAAGATTTCTCTGTTAATGCTAACGGAACTCTTGTGCTCCTTGAAATGGTCAGGAAGTTTTGCCCGGAAGCGGTCTTCATCCACTTGTCCACGAATAAAGTTTATGGAGATATTGCTAACACTCTTCCTCTTGAAGAACTTGAAACAAGATGGGAATTAAACTCCAGCCATCAATTTTATGAAAATGGGATCGATGAATCTATGAGTATTGATGGAAGCAACCATAGTTTATTTGGTGTTTCTAAGGCGGCAGGAGACCTATTAGTGCAGGAGTACGGGCGATCTTTTGGACTAAAAACAGCTTGTTTTAGAGGTGGGTGCCTAACAGGTTCCGCTCATTCAGGGACGGAGTTGCATGGTTTTCTTTCCTACCTGATGATATGTACTATGCAGAAAAAACCATACACCGTATTTGGGTATAAAGGAAAGCAGGTTCGTGACAATATACATAGCATTGACCTTGTGAGGGCATTGTACCATTTCTATAAAAATCCAAAGGTTGCAAAAATTTATAACATTGGAGGTGGTCGATATAGTAACAGTTCTATGCTTGAGGCTATCAAAATGTGTGAAGATATTTCAGGTAATACTCTTTCGTGGGATTATGAAGATAAAAACCGCTTTGGAGATCACATTTGGTGGGTCAGTGATGTAAGCCGATTTAAAGCAGACTATCCTGATTGGAATTACCAGTATAATATGGAAGAAATTATGCGGGAAATATTTGAAGGTTTGCGTCAGCGGTTAAATATGGGGGGTTAGTATGCCTTAAACTTTATTGATGGCTACTAAACCAGCTGCGTATCTTGCTGTTGCACCCGCAAAAAAATCCTCCACCAACCGATCGTGTTTTCCTTTACACAATCTACTTTTCCGTATTTAAATTAGATAACATCTTATTAGCTATCTTAAACAGCTCCAATATTTTTATTGCCCTTTCCACTCCCATTATTAGAACCCAGCGTAGGTTATAATTTCCTTAAAAATATTTAAACAGTTATCATAGATTTGTATTTCAATTCTTACTTAATTTAAAAATAGTGACATGTTCTTCCTGAAGTATAAGTTGGTAGTTTGATTTCAGGAAAGAGTACAGTTCAGGCTTGATTTTATCGGGTTTGGCCAATGCCATAACGTAGTGGGTGGCGCCCTTTTTAATGAGATCTTCCAAACGTGAGGGCGTTAAGGGATTTATTTTATCAAATATTGAGTACCCCCAACCTTTTCTTTGGCTGTAGTAGAAAATCCTAGGATTTGAAACCGTCTCTTCCAGAATTAGGCGATCTGTTCTTACTGTTTTTTGTTGAACTGCAGTACTGATTTCTAAATAGGTGTCATTATAATTTAATCTACCATCAAGTTTGTAAATAGAATGAATCGGAATAAAGATAATCATGAGTGTTACGAGCCAGAGCTTTCCACTTTTATAACTATCCCCTGAAGTATTCTTTCGATAAAAGTCCGCTAAAAATTTTCCTGCAAATAGGCACCCAACTGGAATTATCGGTACCTGATAGTATTCATGAATAAAATTATATTTTGCAGCAATTATAAAATACAAGCAGATGGAAAAGAACCAAATATGAAGGACATGGTTTTCCTTGTTCGAGGTATATGCTCTCATCCCTAATACTACAAAAGGGAAAACGGTGAAAGCGAACATTTTTTCCATAAGTCGGGTCACAAAAATAAGTTTCCAATACCTGAGGGTAAAAAGAACTTCATAGTCTTTGAGCATATCCAACCAAACGTTGGAGCCCCCATAGGTTTCAAACTGGAGTCTGGCAATGTAGCTGTACCAGAGAGTAGGGGGAATCAGGATTGCTATCACAAATATATACAATAAGGGCTGGTAGAAAATTTTTCCTTGAAATTTGTTCCAGGCCAAGAATAGGAGGGGTGCTCCCATATAGAGAGTCGGAAGTTTAACCAAAAAGGCGAGCGTTGAGAAGAGTGCAGCGAGAATAAAGTGACTCCATTTTCTGGTATCGAGCCAACGGGCAAACATGTATACCATTGAAATGGAGAAAAAAATCATGGCTGACTCGGGCATAAAGGTACGCGAGTAATAAACACTGAAAGGGAGTACAGCAAAAAGTGCACAAGCCACAAGGGACGAAGTTTCGTCGAAATAGCGTTTTCCTAAAAGATAAAGAAACCAGATCGAGCCCATGCTAAAGGCAATTGCTACTAGACGGCCTAATATTTCATTAAAACCAAAAATTTTATATAGAAGTGCAACGAGGTAGGTGAAAAGAGGAAATTCAAAATGGAATATTGAATCTATCATGTTTAGCCTGGGAGTGACAAAGTTCATTCCATCGGCATAAAAATTATAAGCAATTGTGGCGGTCAAGGTCTGTCGCCAGGCATGAAAATCTAATAGAGGATTGGTCACCCCCCATAGGCGTATTGCTAGTGCAATAAAAAATATTCCTAATAATATTATTGAGGGACGGATCGACTTAGCTTGGGAATCTGTGGTATTGGAAAGCCTTGGGGTCGAAGAATTACTCACTCTAATGAGTCCTTAAAATTGTTATCGGTTTTCGGCCTAGATGGCCATTTCTTCGTGAAATTTCTTGGCGTTGTGACTGACAACTACCGGAAGATCTGAATAAAAAAGTATTTTTTCAATGAAACGGGTATGTGAGAATGACCTGCCCTATTATCAGAATATTTAAATTAAAATTTTTAAGAGTCTTGCCTTTCTTTATATACATACTTAATTAAATATTCTATTGATAACCCTTGAATTATTATTGTAAAAAGGACCACAGCATAAGTAGCTGTTAAAATTATAGGTTTATCAATATTTGTTGGCAATGCAAGTGCTAAAGCAACGGAAATGCCACCCCGAAGCCCCGCCCAAGTCAATATGGTGACAGTACCTTTATCTTTTTTATCAAAAATATTTAAAAATTTTGTTGGAATAAAAACTGCTAACCAGCGACCACATAATGAAACTAAAATAGAAAATAAACTAATTAAGATAACTTCCTTAACATTTGACAACATTATGATCTCAAAACCAATTAATACGAAAAGAATTGCATTTAATATTTCATCAATTAGGTGCCAAAAACTAGTAACATGCTCTCTTGTTGATTCGCTCATTGCAAGTTGCAAACCAGTATTCCCAATAAAAATACCCGAAACAACCATTGCAATAGGCCCAGAGATATGAAGTTGTGATGATAAGCTATAAGCACCCGTTACGAGAGCAAGAGTTGTTATAATTTCAATAATATAATCATCAATTTTCTTTAATAAAATAAATGTCAAATAACCTGCAATTAAACCTAAAATCGCTCCGCCAACAGCTTCCCGCATAAATATACTAATAACTTTTACTACATTCATTGACTCTTGTTGATTTGTCGATTCTCCAAATATTATTGTTACTAGAATTGAATATAGAACAACAACAAAACCATCATTAAACAAGCTTTCTCCTGCTATAGTTGTTTTAAGTCGGATGGGTATTTTGATGCGTTTCAAAACTGACATAACTGCAACAGGGTCTGTCGGTGAAACAATTACACCAAAAAGAAAACAAGTAATGATATCTATATCAAACCCAAAAAATTGGGTTAACAAATAAAAACCGAATCCATTAATTAAAGTTGATATTAGGACACCAAAACTCGCTAGAGTACTTACATGGAATTTTGATTTCAATAAGTCATCAAAATTTATATGCAAAGCCCCCGCAAACAACAAAAAACACAACATCCCTTCCATTAGAGTTCTATTAAAGTCAATACTTTCTAAGAAATGCCTTAATACACTCAAAACACCCAAGTGTGGCGCAACATTATCAATAAGCGTTATTAATATTGTGCTTAGCAAAGCTATTATTGCCAAGCCTACGGTCAATGGAAGTTTTAGGTAGCGATAATTTAAATAACCAAATAGAGCTACACAATTTAATAAAATGGCGGGGATTTCTAACATAAGACTTTTACTAGAAATTCTGAGGTTTGAAGAAGCCTAGCTAATGGTAAAATATCAATCCATTAGAATCAATCTGACTCAAATGAAAACCCTACATTTCTAATTGTATGGATTAAAGAGCCTGAAGATTTTAGCTTTTTTCGAAGGTTATGAATATGGGTATCAACAGTACGGGACTCCACCTCTTCACTTATATTAAAGACGGTCTTGTTTATATCCTTCTTGTGAAAAACCTTTCTAGGGTTTTCAATGAGCATTATTAGAATTTGATACTCACTAAATGTTAGACCAATAAGTTCTTTGTCGACATGCACCTCACGCGTGCTAAAATCAATAGATAGGCCTTTAATCTTCTTAAAGCTACCGGTTTTCTTATAATTTCCAGAGCGTTTCAAGAGATTTCTAATTCGCAGAATCAACTCCTCAGTATTATAAGGTTTGGTTATATAATCATCCGCCCCCAACTTTAGGCCTTCTATCCGATCACTGTCCTCTATTCTTGCTGTCAACATTATAATAGGATAATTTTTAGTACTTTCATCAGACCTTAAAGTTTTACA
>JAKUOQ010000076.1 GCA_022450865.1 Nitrospinales bacterium
GTGTTTTTTTGTCGTTTCGATAGATCAGAATGGTAATTAATAAGAATATTACTGTAGTTTAGAGTTTAACCATTGAAAAAAATGGACTTATTCTATTGACAATATAAATAATTATACTTAAGCTAGATTTGTATTGCAGGGTAAATCTTGTTTGTAGGTTTAATTATAGCCTTTAATAACAAGATATTGAGAACATTTTTAGGAGGCACGGCACGGTATGTTCTATGAGGTGAAGGTTTTCGATGCCAAAGGTGAACTCAAGAAGGTATTGTCCCCAAAAAAACTGAGCAACCGGTTTTGGAAAGAGGGGGAACAAAATTTGATAGATTTTACAGATAAAGAAAAGGGCACTGCAAATACTGATAATAAGATTTACAGTAATGACGAATTTCAATTAACAGATAGTTGATGACTTGATAGCCCTATAAGCTATTTATTAAAAAAGGCCTAGCGATATAATCGCTAGGCCTTTTTATTTTACAGTTGGTTTAGTGTTATTAGTCCTACCTATTTAAGAAATAATTTCATATAATTCCAGACCTTATCAGATTATAGAGTTCCAAATTTGGTTAAATAAATTAAGAGGTTTATGTATATAACATCCTCAGATCAATTAAAGACATTTTGTGAGAGTTTACAATCTTCTGATGTTCTTGCTGTTGACACAGAATTCGTTCGTGAAAGAACATATTTCCACCGCATTGGGCTCATTCAGGTTGGCGGAAAAGCAGGATTTGCTGCGATTGACCCAATTATTTTGAATGATTTAACACCGTTATTAGAAATTTTAAAAGACCCCAAAAAAATAAAAGTGTTTCATGCGGCACGTCAGGATCTTGAGATTTTAGTGCGTCTTTGCGGACAAGTCATCCCACCCGTTTTTGATACTCAAGTTGCGGCTGCACTTGTTGGTTGGGGATCGCAAATTTCTTTTGCAAAGTTAATACAAAAAGCTTTAGGCAAGCATATCCATAAGTCTGAAACTTATACCGATTGGTGCCGACGTCCTTTAAGCGAGAATCAAATCAAATATGCTATAGACGATGTGCGCTATCTCCTTCCAGCTTATGAAAAACTCCTCGAGAGACTGGTACAGTTAAAAAGAGCTGACTGGGTTGCTGGGGAGGTGAATAACTGGGAAGATCCTGCCACGTTTGCTTTACCCGACCCACAAACACGATTTTTGAAAATTAAAAGTTTAAGAAGCCTGAGCCGCAGAAATTTGGCTGTTTTAAGAGAGTTGGCTGCTTGGAGGGAAAAAGTTGCTATTGCCCGAGACTGTTTGGCAAAATCCATTGTTCGGGATGAGACGTTGCTTGAAATCGCCAGGAAAATGCCAAAGGAGATTAAAGAACTTTCAACTCTTAGGGGTTTCCACCATAAAGAAGCCGGCAAAAGTGGCGCTGCTATTTTAAAAGCGGTAAAAAAAGGAAATGAAGTGCCTGAAGCAGATTTGCCTAAGCTGCCAGAAGCTGATGGTTATTCAACCACGCGTGGCATTGAAGAGTTGTTGTCTGCTTTCGTTCAAATTCGTTCTGAAGAACTAAAAATAGAACCTAGTGTCTTGGCCGACCGTAAGCGAATTCGTTGTTTTGCAACCCACTTTGGACAAAAGTTGAATATGGATGAAAATTTTCTTCTACAGGGCTGGCGAAAAGAGTGCATCGGCGAGCCCATGTTAAAATTGCTAAATGGAGAGGTAGGATTAAAGATCAATCCTTCGGGCCAGATTGCCTTGATTCCCATTGAATAAAATTCAAATATTAGATACGAGCGCCCAACGTTTAAACTCAGGCGATTGCCTAAGCTTTTCAAGATCAGGGTCTGTTTCAATCTGTTTAAAATTATTAAAACCAAATTGAATAGCTGTTTGCAACTTTTCCAGGCTGGCTTCAGGTTGTCCAGTTAAAGAATAATAGCAAGCATAATTGTAATGGATATGTGGATTTTTGGAGTCCAGTACCATCCCCTTCTGTAGAGTTTTTAACGCCTCTTCGAAATTGGAATTTTTCATATAAGCCGTGCTCAAGTTTATTGTGGCTTCTTTGAAACTTTTATTGTGATGGAGTGCTTTTTTATAATTGATAATTGCTTCTTTATATTGTCCCTCCTTAAAATTTTTGTTGCCCTCGTTATAGTGGAAGATACCCATCTTTTTCTCTTTGTCTTTTTGTGAAATATCTTGACCATTACTACCTTCTTTGTGGCTGCCTTCTTTATGGCTACCCTCACTTTGCTTTATGTTTTTTTCGGTATTTGTAGATGTATCCTTGATAAAGGTAGAAGTATCCGTTATTAAAAAGAGGATTAATGCTATAAGACCTAGATAAGGAAGATATTTTGAAAATTTCATATTTTTGATATTTGTGGGAACCAGCCATATAATTCGCTGATGAAAAAAGGTAGGATCAATACTTCAATATCGGCATTTTCGCTTTATATTAGGACCTCATTTATCTTATTTTCTGATATATTATGAGCCTATCATAATTGTGTTGGTAAAAAACCTTTAAAATTTTTTTGGATGATATTTATGCAACAGATTAAAAGAATTTCATTAGCCTTAACTCTATTATTTTTGTTTTTATTTTTTGTGACTATGGCTCACGCACAAATAAGCGGACAATGTGCTGACGTTGTAAAAGATTTGAAAGAGCCTGTAGACAGGGCTATATCGGTCCAAAAGGCAATGCAAAAGACACTTAACAGCGACCAACTTGTCGATAGATATAATCGCCACGTTAATATACTAGTTGGAAACCTTGATCGCGAAACTAGCAGGATGGAAAGATTGCTCGCTGTAGCAAAGCAAAGGGGATGTGACAAATTGGTCCAAATGATGCAGGATCATATAGTTCACACAAAGAATATTTATAATGAAATGATGGCATCAATTCTATTGCCAGCACCGAAAAAACCCCTCGCAGAACAAAACGATAAACTTGAGTCCGAATTAGAATCTCTTATGAAAATTCATTAGAAACTTTCCTTTCGAGTTCTACCCCTCTGGGGCACAAAGGCTAATGAGTTTATAACGAGCGTCAGGTTGCAAGGAGTTGTAGTTTGCCCTTAAAAGAAACCGTAACTACCGCATGCTATGTTAACTAACATTTGTGAAGACAGGCTGATAATAATTTCGGATTTGCACCTTGGGAATCCCGCCTGTTTTTCAAAGCGTAAAATCGTAGAGTTTTTGGCCTATGCGGCTGATAATGACTATAACCTTTGCATTAATGGCGATGGTTTTGATATTGCCCAGACCTCCTTTGTTAGGCTAGCGCAGGAAGTCCCTGAGGTTTTTAAGCAATTTCGCCGTTTTGCGAAAAAAAATCTGAAGGTTTATTATGTGATCGGAAATCACGACATGGTTCTCGAACACTTTTTTGAGGATTGGGATTTATTCACTCTTGCTCCTTTTCTCAATGTGACGTCTGGGGACCTTAGGGTTCGAGTCGAGCATGGGCACTTATATGACTCCTTCTTCATTAAAATGCCAGAGCTGTATGAGATTGCCACCCATATTGCCGGATTTTTTCTCAACATGACCCCGTGGTTTTACAAATTCTGGATGGGGTTTGAAAAAATCCTCGGATATTTAAGGCAGAGGAAAACTAGGGTGCAGAATATCGTTGGCATAGTGGGAGAGGCGCCTTCCATATCAGAGGCAGCACGTAGAATTTTGGAGCGGGGTTTTGATGCGGTCGTATTTGGGCATACCCATCATGCCGGTGAAGTAGATATCAATAACTTAAAATACTTTAACACCGGATCCTGGTTGATCCACACCCTCTATGTCGAAATAATAGATGGCGCCATATCGTTAAAAAACCATGAATTTTAAGGTCCATATGTAACCGAATATCATTGGGAAAAACTCATTGGAGGGGAAGAGGCATGCAGACCTATAAGCAGATTTTAATAACGGCATTTATTGCAATTTCACTTATTTTTTCAGGCAGCTCTACGGCAGAGGAACTTTCCGCACGCCAAATTATGGACGAAGCGGCGGATCGCCATGAAAAAGATTTTGAATACGTAGTTCAGGAAATGAGCCTGATTGATAAAAAAGGAAATATAGAAAAACGACAAGTCAGAAACTATCAAAGAAAGGGTAAGGATGGGGATTTTAAATATTTGATGGTTTTTCACGATCCTGCCGGTGTGCGGGGTGTTGCCTTGTTGACTTGGCAGCACAAGAAAAAGGATGATGATCAATTCCTTTACCTCCCCTCAATGGGGAAGAAGATGAAGCGAATTGCTAAAGGAGGCAAAAGAAATTACTTCATGGGAACAGATCTCACATATGAGGATTTAGTGAGCGAGCCCCGTGAGAAATTCATCTATAAAAGATTTCCTGACGAAACCATTAACGGTAAAGAGGCTTTCGTGATTGAGGCGTATCCCAATGAGGCTGGATTAAAAAAGACCACTGGATACCAGTACCGCCGGATTTGGGTGCAAAAGGATATCTTTTTCTCAGTTCGCACCGACTTTTTTGACCGGCGCGGCCGTTTTATCAAAAGCTCATTGGCCAAGGACCTCAAACAAATAGATGGAAAAACTTGGCGGGCAACCAGCAGTGATATCGAAAATAAAAATATAAAACATAAAACAAATATAAAAACAATTCAACGTAGCCTTAAAGAAAAAGATGTGCCGGGAAAGAAATTCAGGCAACGTTTTGTGACATCCGGGAAGCATGTTCGGTAAACCTTTATCGCACTGGACCCTAGTGGGCGTCCTTTTGGTTGTTGGTGTCGGGATAAAATATGATTGATAACATCATAACTTTTGGATTCCGGAATAAACTTATATCTACTGTTTTGGTGGTTTTGTTTTCTCTTGTTTCTATAAAAGGGCTGACAAAAATTCAGATCGACACAAGCTATGAAAGTCTCATCAGCGCAGAGGACGAGGGCTGGCCAGATTATAAGGCAACGATTGATGAGTTTGGTTCTGATAACACGACAATCATCTATGCTCGAGATAAAGGTTTATGGTCGCCCAAAAAATTAAGGCTACTTGAAGACCTGATACTCAAGATTGAGGAGTTTGAAGCAGTAGAAAAGGTTGACAGTTTGTTCAGTAGTACCAATATCCGAGATGAAGGCGGCTTCCTTGAAAGCATGCCGTTGATGGATATTGCTCCGGAGGACCCGGAGGAAATTCCCCCCATAAAGGCCGACGCCCTTTACAGTCCGTTAATAAATGGAAATCTTCTGGCAGAAGATGGAAACGCCACTGCCATCAATGTAACCGTCCTTCGCAAGCTGAATACCCCTGATTTTAACAAGGAATTTTATACTAAGATCCAAGATTTGCTGGATCCGTTGAAAGGTGATTTTGCTGAGGTTTTCCAGGTCGGTCCACCTCGACTTAACGTCGAGATTGAGAAAAGCATGTATTCCGACATGTTTTTTCTAACTCCCATTAACCTGACAGTCCTGGCAATTTCAATTTTTCTATTCCTAAGAACTTTTTGGGCTGCAGGGATCCCTGCTGTTACCTCGGGATTGAGCATACTATGGACTTTTGGTTTTATGGGTTACGTGGGTATTCCCATTACCCTTCTGACTGCAATTGTTCCTTCCCTGGTCATTGTCATAGGCTCCACCGAAGACACTCACATGCTTTCCTCCTATTTGCATTCGATTGCAGAACAAAAAGCCCCTAATAGGAGAAAGGCAATCATGTACATGGTTCACCATGTGGGACTGCCACTATTCATTACATCGTTCACGACAACTTTCGGGTTTTTCACCAATAGCATGAGTTCCATACCTCTTATAAGAGATTTTGCTTATGCCAGTTCTTTCGCAATGTTCGTCAACCTGGTTGTTACTATCCTGGTCGTTCCAATCCTTTTGTCCATGGCTGGGCCCACACAGAGCAAAATAAAACCTGCAGACGAAGTGCCCACAGGTTTTATGGGGTGGCTGGTTGAAAAACTGGAAATAACGGGCGATAAGTACGGCAAATGGGTAGTCGCTATAACTGCCGTTTTAATGGTCTTCCTCAGTTATCAAGCTTTCCATGTCCGCGTCAGTAATGATCCGCTTTCGTATTTCAAACCTAGCCACCAGTTGGTTAAAGATGCCGATACGTTAGCAAGCAATATTTCAGGTATGCAGATCTTCTATTTGTCCTTGGAGGCAGATATTCCCGATGCATTTAAAACCCCAAGGTATTTAAAGGTGCTTGAACGGGTTCAGAGGGATATGGAATCACAGCAGGCCTACGATAATACGATATCACTTGCCGACCATGTTTCTCTTGTTAGTCGTGAAATGCATGAAGCGGATCCAAAATATTTCAAA
>JAKUOQ010000077.1 GCA_022450865.1 Nitrospinales bacterium
TCATTATCTGTATCTTTGGTAAACAACCTACTTTTAATACTAAGTTTCTCTCATCGCTACTTCATTATACTGCCATGAATTTTGTTTCCAAGAGGAGCTCAATACTGCCAGCGTAATATTAATAATGTATAAATCACTCTGAGGAGATAATTTAAAAATAGGCAATATTTTTTGTAACCTTTAATGGTTTTTTGTTTTAAAATGTAATTTGTGAAATGAGGGATTCACATTTGAGACCACATTTGAGACCATACACTATCTGCCACTGTCAGCGGCTGTGTGTGTGTGAGTGTGTGTATAGCCTGTGACCCTGCAGCAGCATGGAGGAGGGACTTCTGGGACTCTGTCAGGGGGTCGGGGATACTGGTCAGCTGGCGGCCAAGGACAAGGAAGTTTAGCTTTTTCAGGCACATTTTATAGAAATGAATAGAATTTATATATTATATAATAAATATAAAATGTGTAATTATTTCTTTAATTATATAAAATTATATAAAATAGAATTTCGGCCTGCTAATTCTAGCTGGCCCTTCAGGCCCCATTAGGAGGTCCATTGGGCCTTTCATTGTGTTCCATCAGGGAGGGTGGCAATAATTTATTACGAAGGGGAGGAAAGTTAGTTTGTACTTGTTAGATTTTATAGGATAATGAGAAAGTGTTTTGTGACAGAAAAGAGTGTATAGTGACTGGTCGTATTTCAAGGATCCAAGAGAATTAGGTTAGGAATGAAATGATCTATTTAAACTTGTGATTTTCAAGGCTCCAAATAGATTGGGAATGAAGTACTTTAGTTTATTCCATATTCCAGGATATTTCATTCTATATCGCAGTACTCATGTTCGACCTTTCCCAGTGTCTTTACAGGGTTACATCGTTACAGTGGTAAGAGGATTACAGTGTTACAGGATTAAAGGATTACAGTGTTGTAGTATTACAGTTTAGTATCAGTGTTACAGGATTACAGTTTTAGTATCACGTGTTACAAGTTTAAATGTTTTCAGTGCATTATGACAGTGTTAGTATCACAGTTTTACAGGATTACAGTATTACAGTGTTGGTATCTTAGTTTTATAAGACACAAGGATTACAGTGTTACTGGGACAGTTGGATATTGCATTCGACCAATGTTAGTGTTACAAGATTTCAGTGTTACTGGGTGACGAGTCTCAGAGATCAAGCGGGAATGCTTGGAAGGAATTCTATTATTTATACTCTATTTCCAGGCGATCACAGTTAGACAGGCGCGTTTCTTCTTGCATGGGACCAATTGCATTTTGTCTATTATAGTGGTGTGTTTAACGATGTGTTTCACGATGTGTTCATGGTTGTAGAGTTCTGGAATGAAAAATGATTTTATATTACTATGTAATTTATACCGAAAAGAATTGGAGGTATAAAGTACATTTTCATGAAAGACGATGCAAAAATGATGTTCTGCGCATGTGCGATATTTTGGGCAGGCTTTGCTGCAAGGTTCAAGAGAGTGGATGTGTAGTGAGTTTGCCCAGCCCCCCCTCCCCTTGGTGGTGGCAATCATGATCTTCATGTCAGACTTCACCATCATTATGTGAACAGAAGATTCTTCATCATCATTATGTGAACAGAAGATAAGTCTGTGTTTGATACAGGTATGATTATTTTAGTGTATTTGTGTGTGTGTACTTTGCAGCAAACGGGTTCATGTGAGGAGAAAGGCGCGTTTCTTCTTGCATGGGACCAATTGCATTTTGTCTGTTATAGTGGTGTGTTTAACGATGTGTTTCACGATGTGTTCATGGTTGTAGAGTTCTGGAATGAAAAATGCTTTTATATTACTATGTATAGGATTTCCAAACTATTCCAGTATTTCCAGACTAGACCACAGTTAGACAGGGGCTCGCGTATGACCTTTCCAGGTTCTTTATCAGAAGTGGGTGGGAGAATGTGTGGTAGAAGGGAGAATGTGTGGTAGTAAGTGAGAATGTGTAGTAAAAGGGTGTGGTAAAAGGGAGAATGATCGACGGAGACAGTCTGAAGTGTAAATAGTGCTAAACCACGTAGAGAATCGGAGTGGTGTGCATATTTGCACGGAAGACGACCTCGAGTCGATGGTCATGGGTTTTGGCGGGGCAAAATGCCAGGTTCGTCGGCACAATTGGCGAGTACAGAAGTCTAGTTTTGTGTAGAAGAAAATGATTGGTGATTTTCAGTTAGGGAATGTGGTGGATGATCAGTGATTTAAATGCAGTTATATGGGGGAGGCTTTCTCCAACATCTCTCTAAGTGGAATCTTTGGGAGGAGCAGCAGCTGTGGAGTGGAGCGTATGTGAGTAATATTTAAATGTATTTTTGGTGGCCCAGGAGATCTCCAATTTCCCCTCTACATGGCATTGGAAATGTAAAATGGGGGGGAAAAATGGAAAAATATGGAAAAGAGTTTTAAAATGTATAAAAAATTCGGAATGTTACGACAGCTACAGCAGAAAGTGAGGCAAAGAGATTATTTTGTGGTCGTGTATAGAGCTGCTCAGGGGAGCAAAGAAAAAATATTAATTTTCATAGCTCCAATTCAGACTAGAAATGTGGTCAGGTATATAGTGGCTCAGGGCAGCGAAAAAATAGTAAATTTAGTCGTGCTGGTTTTGTTGTTATAAAAAAGTTTTAAATTTAGAATCAGAAACTATTGAATCGAGAAATGTAGAAGTTAATATTTATGGAATACTTTGATAATGGAGCTAGATCTTTAGATCTTGTATAGCTGGCATCACCATTCTCTAGACAGAATTGGCTCCTGATAATGGCGCTACATAGGGATGGTAGGGCAGCCTATGGGAGTGTGATGTTGACAGCGGGACACGTTCCCATTTTATTCAAGTTTCCTTTGCAGATTCGACTTTGCAGGTTACCAGCATGTCGGACGGTGAGGTTGAGCAGCAACCAGGCCTCGATCAGGAGGCGGTCAAGGCGCTGATAATGGAATGTTAACAATCAGGGACCTGTTCCCATTTATTTCAAGTTTCTATTTTTGTAGATTAATTAGGTTGGGGTCGTCACGGAGGATCACAACAACCAGAGAGTCGGGGAAGGTGACCACTTCGAGGGGCAGCTCATTGAGCAGAATATCGAGGAGTTCGTCGAGGAGCGAATTGATCGTGAATTTACTGTTTTTTAGGATGAGATAACTGCTTTTTAGGATGAGAGAACTGCTTTTTAGGATGAGAGAACTGCTTTTTAGGATGAGAGGACTGCTTTTTAGGATGAGAGGACTGCTTTTTAGGATGAGAAAACTGCTTTTGAGGATTAGAGAGAGGCTCTACATTTGGCATCCAAGGCACAATTGCTTGTCTACGGAGGTGGCTGAAAGGCAAAATAAAGTTTTTGCTTGGGCTCGGATTTTGCAGATCCCAGATATCAAGAATTAATTTTTTATTTATTGATCAATAACTGCCAAATTTTAGGAAAGAATCAATTATGCTATTTTAGATTTATTTTCAATCCTTCCCTTACACTATTTTATGTAGTAAATACGAGAATAATTTTGGATATTTTAATTAGTACTTAACTTTACTGATTTCAAATGCTATCGGAAGGTCTGACGATATGTATGTAGTTTTTAGTTTTTAGATTTTACTGGAAACATGGCATGGTTTGTATAAATGTCAAGCCTCTGAACCGTTAAAATTGCAGTTTCTAAATGTCACGCAAATTGGAGAAGTTTGTAAAAAATTTCAGCCTGAAATAATAAAATTGTTAAATTTGGACATTTCAGTGTATTTTAAACTATTTTAGTTGTAACTTTTGTAATAGATTGATGTTAGAACCTTGGTATGTTAAATGCTTGACATTTAGAATCTATGGGGGGAATATATATAATTTTTCCTAACATATACTTATATAGGACTTTACGTTTATGCATTTAATTTGCTATAAAGTAAAAAAGGCTAGTCAGAATTTATTGTTACTGTACTAGTAATGCAAATATAAATTTGAGAAAATTAACAAAGTGCAATATAGTTTAACAATGACAATCTGTTGGTTTGAAGATTAAAACAAGTCCAGAAATGGAAACGATGTGAAAATATTGCTACATCTAAGAGACTGATTGATATCAAGTTCTAGGGGGCATTTTATTGACAGCGAGACACAATCCCTTTTAGTTCCAAGTTTCTATTGCAGGCAGCTGTTAGCTTCAAAGTGGAAGGACTTTTAACAAACTTTTTCAGGTGGCCACAGTTAGCGGATAGCATTGTTTATATTCTACAAAGTATTGTATGGTCAGTAGGTCAGTAATTGGAATTATTTAGGTCAGAGAATTATTGATCACCTGGAGAGAGTAAAATTATTGCAGGACCTTGAGGACACAGAATTATTGTCGACACTTGCATGTTTGTAAATATGTTACCCTTGCCTTCCAGAATTTTCATCTTTAGGGATAGGCATGAACCAGGTTCTCTAGTCTAGTTTTAATTTTCTTTTTATTTGTTTACAGCTAGAGTTTGTAGTGTACGAGATCTTCGTTCGTCCATTCTGGAGGATTGCATACATCTTGGATGTTCTTGTTATTTTAATTAACCAATTTTGACTTTGAAGGAGTTCATTGCTAATATCATTTTCCACATTATAGGTTATTTAGAAAATGCTTTTTAGATATTAAAGCAATTAAGGGTCATGCAAGCATTTTGGAGTTTACAAATACAAATAATCCCGTGGATTTTTGCGGCCAAATGATCATATGGACTAATCCCTCAAAGACTGGGGAGGGCATTACTATTATCCTTGAATGAATACTTGTTTGTGACGTGTTTACTCTAACGATATCAATGACTGCCACTCACAGGACTGTGAGGGAAAATGAAAACATTTCAAGATTGTTAAGTTGCCCTGATGTATGTATGTATTGAAGTAAGCAATGATGTTTTGATCAAGATTTAAAATAACGATTTCAATGTATTAAAAGTCATAGAGTTTTAGATTAATGCCATTTTGTCAAGGGCTATAAATGATCAATCAAGGTTTATAAATGGTAACTAAGGGGTGCAGAAAGTTCATTTATATTAATAAAGGGAGCGGAAATTGACAGTTTTGCCAATGACCTGGAAGAGAATGGTGAGATTAACTCAAATATTAAAATGATCTGAAAAAATACAACTTTGCTAACTTAAAATGCATCTCAATTGTTAATACTGGTCAAAGAAAGTACATCTATACTATTGTTCTTTCTAGTTCTGAACACTTTGGGAGTTTTTTAAAGCTAATCAGCAAATTTTAGGTTCTTATTTTAATTATTTATACATGCTACTGGACCATATAAGGACCGGATGATGGGCGAGGCGTGCGTGGCCTGGAGACAGGAGGAGGAGCAGGTGGTGGCCACCCAGAAGCACATCCAGGTGTGCCCGGCCTACTCTAGGCTCAGGGTGGGCAGGGACCTGGAGGGTTCATACTTGTCTAGACAAATGACTGTGGCCATAAAGGCTGATCTGCACCTAAATTTAGTTGTGCGCAGTTTTTAGTCATCATTTTCGTGCTAAAACTGTTGATCTTACAAATATATATATATACGGGTTTCAGCATTCACCTATTTCCAGGATGAGTCTAAAAGATTTAGTCAATAAATTTAATGTTTGTCAGGACAGAGAGGAAGATAAGGGCAAGTAATGAGAATATAATTGGAATTGACATAATTAGTATGTTTATGTTTAGTACGTTTTAAATAGTCATTGCAAGTATATAAATTTTGGTCCATTGTTGGCAATATTAATTTAAAATATTTGTTGATATTAATTTATTAAACAAATCTACAATTCGTTATTATCCACAAATTTCCTCTCCTCTTTACGTAATGTAGAATATCCATCTGACTATTATAAAATCATTCATATTCTCACCTAGGGTTAGAGCTAGTGCTAAATATGTAGTTTGATTATAACTGAAGGTAGAGTTAAATTTGGAGCTGGAGTTTTGGCTGGAACTGGGATTGGTTAAATATTGAAAACAAATGATGTTTTTTCCTGGCTGGCCGGCCCAAGCAGGTCATACATGTCCAAATGTGACCACTGGTCACTGGTCACTGGTCACTGACCAGCCAATCCATCTGTTTGGGCTGTATTTTTACTGCATGGTGTCTGTGGCTCATTCTTTTCTGAACTATATTGTTTACTTTATTGATGGCTGTATCTGCATCTGTTTCATTATCTGTATCTTTGGTAAACAACCTACTTTTAATACTAAGTTTCTCTCATCGCTACTTCATTATACTGCCATG
>JAKUOQ010000078.1 GCA_022450865.1 Nitrospinales bacterium
CAGTTTTGCGTTCGCTAGCCTACTCATTTTTTTAGGATTTGGATTAAATGTTGCTGGACTTTCACCGGATTTGACCATTACCTCCACTTTCACATCATTACCACCAATACGTTCTACAAAATATTTTTGTGGAGTAATGCTCACAAAAATGGGGATAGGTTCAGTCCATCCCTTCTCAGAAAAAAATAATATTTGTAGAAGACTAGCTATAATAATTTTTTGATGAATTTTCATATCCAAAGTTCAATTAGTAATAGATTAAAAAAACAACCTCAAATAAGATGCCAAAACTTTATATTTGATTCGAATTATTAAATCAACCAGAACATGGTACACGGTAAGGCAAAGAGGGCCAGACCTATAAAGATATTTAAGATGTGTAAAAGAAAGAGGTTGTCTGTTATGGGGGCGATCATGACTTCGGTTCCTGCACGGCGAACAGCATGTTCAATATCCGTAGAAGTTAACTCTCCAGAGTCTTTTTTTTTTAGTTCTTCGATTACCTGATCGAAAAAGAAAAACTTTAAAACTTTTAAGATAACACCAAATAAAATTCCCGAAAATAAGCCAACTAGTCCGCCTTCTTGCTTTAGTTTCCTTCGCAGTTCATTTCCGGCCTGATCATATTTTTCCTCCAGTTCTGAACGAAGTATATTTTTCTGGAATTTTGGAATTCGATCAATCACTTCCCGAGTTATCCAATCTAACAATTGTTGCAAGCCTTCAATCGCTTCGCGAATTTTTTGAATCATCACGTGCAGCGCACAGGAAATCAATCCATGTAAGACTCCTAGACTTAGATACCAGACGGAGGCTAACAGGAGAATTAATGTTTCTAACCATTCGCTCCAGTCAGCTGTATCTAGAAGCTGTGAATCGAAGGCGATTGTAGATAAAATGCCTAACCCAAAACCAGTAAAACCGAATAGGAGAAAATTTTTCAATGTTCCAAGAAAAAGTCCACGAAAAAATGTGAGCCAATAGTCGAGTATTTGGGACGTATTCATTTATTAATTGTTACGCGTAATATTGGGTTCAATATTTACGGATATAATCAAGTCTCCGCGTTTATTGTTTTTGGTGCGCCCTTTATTACGGATCCTTAATTTTCCTTCTGATGGAAAATTGGGGGGAATGCGAACTATCAATTGTTCAGTGGTACCATCAACCTGGTAAGAGATTTTTTTATGGGTTCCATTTATTGCTTCAATATGAGGAATGGAAATAGCGAAGTCCATATCGAGAAGAGACTGCTTGTCTAATGTAGAATTTTCAAATACCCCCTTTAAATTCCTAACTAAAGGATTATCGGGTTTCGGTTTTTTATTAGGATTGGCGGCATCCTTGGCCTTTTTCATTTTATGAAGGGCGTAAAGAGAGGTTCCTACCACTTGAGCCAGTTTGATTCCCATGCCAATGCGCCCAATCGGACCAGGAACCATTCTGAGGATTCGTCCTAGACCTCCTACAGCCCCACCAAAAAAAACCGTTTCAAAAAAATTGTTTCCCGATCGGAAACCCGAACGACTGAATTCGCGGTTGAGTTCTTCAAACATATCACTAGCATTTTTTCCTTGAAACATACTGGAGAAAATATCTTCTTGGGTATATTGAAATCTAGAGGAACTTCGTCCTGCGAGGTGATCGTCCCGGAAACGATCGTACTCTAATTTTTTTTTCGTATCACTCAAAACCCCATAGGCTTCAGTGATTTCCTTGAAAATTTCTTCGCTGCGGGGATCGTTGGGATTGTGGTCTGGATGCAATTCCAAAGCCAGCTTTCTGAAAGATTTTTTAATTTCCTCCTGATTAGCAGAATCGGATATGTTGAGAATTTTATAATAGTCTTTGAATTCTTTTATTCGAGCCATGGGTGGTAGGTCACATTCCCAGCTTTTGAGGATAGATCGCTTCAGCCTTTTCCGGGCCTTCGAGTGTAGTATTTTTGCTTTGGGTTGATAATTTAAAAGTTTCATCAGCATGCAGACGCTGCTTTAAATTTTCAAAGTGGACCTTTATTGGTAAAGAAACGATTTTTTTTTGCTGGGGAATGAGAATGAAGTTTGTTTCTGCCAAGACATCCCGGTATTTTCGTTTCATATCCATTTTATAGGATTGGTAGCCTTCCATATTTTCGACACCTACGTATGGTTCGTGGTTCAGAATCTTGTACTGTTTGGGAATATAAACATTGGCAAAGTAGTCTGAACCAAGGGAATGATGCACCGTGGTTTTAACGTTCAAGACTCTCAGGCTTTCATCGCTAGGAGTCATTTTCATTTCTACCCAGTAACTGCGATCATGAAAATTAAGGTTTTCAAGGAAAACAATTCCATAGAGTGCGTTAAATTTAAATTGAAGAAAGATCCCCAAAAATATCCACCCAAAAACCCTCCAGAATTTTTTCACAAAATACTCCTTACATCATTATAAAAGGTAGGTTTGGCTCAAAATTAGAACTGTACAACTTTAATCTTACCAAAATATGCGATAACAAATACAATTTGTTGTGTTGGTTATATCTTTTATTCAGCTTGATATTTCTTGCCGCTTCCAATAAATTACTTCAAAGGTCAGTTTCTGATAGCTAAATAGGGCATCAAAAAATTCAACCGGATAGAAGGAAGTTCGGGAGTCATTTTTTTCCTGTCTGAAAATCACATGAAGTGTGGTTAAGAAAAAAAATTTCGGAGACTTTTAAGTGAATCGTGGATTATTAATTGTTTTTGAAGGTATTGACGGCTCTGGTAAGAGCACACAATGCAGAATGTTAGCAGACCTTTTAAATAAAAAAGGAATTGCTAATATTTCATTAGCTGAACCCACAAGAGGAAAATGGGGAATGAAAATCCGCCAGCTTTTAGCGAAAGGCAGAAATGGTATTAGTGCTAATGAAGAGTTGGAGTGGTTTATGAATGATAGAAGAGAAGATGTGAAACAGAATATTGAGCCTGCATTGAAGGCTGGAAAAGTTGTTTTGATGGATCGTTATTATTTTTCTACAGCAGCTTATCAGGGTGCTTTAGGGTTCGATCCAGAGAAAATACGGGTAGACAATGAAAGATTTGCTCCGATTCCAGATCGGGTATTGATTTTCCATAATTCTCCTGAAAAAAGTCTAGAAAGAATTGAGTCTTCCCGGGAAGAAAAAAGTGCTTTTGAAAAGCGGGATTATTTAATAGAAGTACAGACTATTTTTAAAAGTTTCACTGGCCCAAATATCAGGTATGTTTCGAGTGATTCATCTTTAGAAAAAGTTTATGAGCAAGTGCTGTGCGAAGTTCAGGATCTTTTTGAGGTAAAACTATGAAACGTTTTGTAATAGCTATAACAGGTGCGAGTGGTGTGTGCTATGCAAAAAGATTGTTTGACTGTCTTAAATCCCAGGCAGAAGTCCATGTAATTATATCTGAGCGGGGCGCTGAACTGTTGAACATTGAACTAGGACTCAAACCTTCTGATTTTAAGGGTGAAAATGTAATCCTACATAAGACGACAAAAATTAATACCTCTATTGCCAGTGGTTCATTTCATGTCGATGGTATGGTAATCGTCCCGGCGAGTATGGGTACTATAGGTAGAGTTGCTGCTGGGGTTTCGGGTAATTTGATTGAACGGGTAGCCGATGTCATGTTGAAAGAAAAACGTAAATTGATTGTTGTACCCCGGGAAGCTCCGCTAAGTACAATTCATCTTAAAAATCTACTTGCGTTAGATCAGGCTGGCGCTTTGATACTTCCTGCTTCTCCTGGTTTTTATCAGCAACAAAATACAGTGGAAGGTCTTGTGGATTTTGTTGTGGCAAGAATAATTGATCAACTGGGGGGCGACCAGGATTTGATGCCTCCATATAAAGTCTGAAAAACCAGGATAATTTAAAATGATTTATCTGGATAATGCTGCAACCACGTCAATGGATCCGGAAATCATTACCTCGTTGCAAGACTATATGCGCGTTCAATTTGCTAATAGCGGAACGGTTTATGGTATTGGAATTGATGCTAAAAAGAAAATTGAAGAGGCCAAGGAAAATATTACTTTTGCTCTAGGAATTCCTTCTTCTCATAATCTTGTTTTCACAAGTTGCGGAACAGAATCGAACAATCTATTCATAAAAGGTCTTTGTTTTCCAGATAAAAAAACAGCGTATCTGGGTTTAGAACATCCCAGCATCACGGAGACCCTTCTTTCCTTTAAAAATTTTGATAATGCACCGTTTTCTTTGTTGGAATTTAATCGACAAGGGCGACTCGATTTATCATGCCTTCCCTTATTAAAGGAAAAAAAGATCAGGCTTCTTTGTCTTTCGCATGTGAATAATGAATTGGGCACGATAAATGACCCAGTTCCCCTAATAGAGGCAATGAAAAAGGAGTCTCCAAAAACGCGCCTGTTTTTAGACGGGATTCAGGCCGTTGGAAAAATCAAATTAAATAAATGCATGTGGGATGGTTTAGCGGGCTATTCCTTATCCGCTCACAAGTTTCACGGGCCCAAAGGTATTGGCTTGCTTGTTTACGACTCCAATTTAAATTTAGCTCCACAACTCCACGGAGGAAAACAACAATTTGGTGTGCGAGCAGGGACCCTTCCTGTTCCATTAATTATGGCTTTTGCACAAGCTATTGAACTGGCAATAGCTAGACAGCAGAAAACGCAGGAACATTTTAAAAAACTACAAGAGCATTTGATTGGAGGATTGAATAAACTGGAAATTCCTATCTTATATAATTCTTCTTATGGCGAATTTCAGTCTCCTGCGATTGTTAATTTTAGTTTTCCGCCTGTCGAAGCGGAGGTGATGGTGCATCATTTGGAAGAGAAAGAAATATTTGTAGGTATGGGGAGTGCTTGCAGTGCCCATTCCAAAGAACCTTCAAAGATTTTAATGGGAATGGGTTTAACTAAAGAGCAGGCACGTTGTAGTTTAAGGGTATCTTTTTCTCAGACCAATACCATTAAAGAAATTGAAAAATTTATTCATGCTTTTGCAGAAGCTTATCAAACACTTTTGCCAACCTTTAAAGATAGAGCCGTTGGCCGATGATTGAAAAAAGAACCATTTTGGTCCGCTACGATGAAATTGGATTGAAAGGGGGAAACAGAAAGTATTTCACGAAAATACTATTGAAAAATATCAAACGCGCATTGCCGGGCGATAGAGGCATTGAATATCGAGTTCCCAGAGGGCGAATTTTAATCGATCTACCGAAATCTATTGCGGATGAGATTGGGGGTCAATTAAAAATGATACCGGGAATCGCTTCCTATAGTATTGGAATTTCAGTGAATCCAGATTTTGATGAAATAGCTGGGTTGGGAGTAAAATTGATCGAACCTGTGCTCAAGTCGAAGGGTAAACTAAAGTTTTGTGTTAGAACTCGGCGATCGGCAAAAACCTTTCCGAAGACATCCCCAGAAGTTAATTTTGAAGTCGGTTCTCGAATTATGTCTCAACTCCAAGAAAAAGGACTTGTGGTCGATATAAAGGGGGCCGAGGTTACTTTTGAAATAGAAATTGGTACTACTGGTACAATTATTTTTGATAATAGGCACTCCGGGTTATGTGGTTTGCCAGTCGGAAGCTCAGGTAATATATTGTGCATGCTGTCCGGTGGTATCGACAGTCCCGTTGCCGCCCACTTGATGGCCTGTCGTGGGTGTAGGGTGCACTTCGTTTTTTTTGACAACCAACCCTTTTTGGGTCGTGGGGGATATGAAAAGGTTCTAAAACTATCGAAAATTATTAACCGCTATCAGGGCAGGGCAAAATTGTTTGTCATACCCTTTCAAGACATTCAAGTGGCAATAAGGGATCATTGTAGGGAAGAAAACCGTGTTGTTCTTTATCGTAGAATGATGTATCGAATTGCAGATTCGATTGCAAAACAATATGAAATGCCAGGGCTGGTTACCGGGGAATCCCTTGGGCAAGTGGCATCGCAAACACTGGAAAACCTGGCGGCTGTTACTTGTGTCACTTCTATTAATGTTTTCCGCCCCTTGATTGGCATGAATAAAGAAGGGATTATTAAACGAGCCAGAGAAATTGGTACCTATGAGGTAAGTATTGAACCTCAGCCTGATTGCTGTGCTGTTTTCATGCCTTCCAATCCTGTTACTCGGGGAAAAATTCCTATTCTCGAAAATGATGAAGAAAAATTTATGTGGAAAGAATTACAAGAAGAGGCTTTGGC
>JAKUOQ010000079.1 GCA_022450865.1 Nitrospinales bacterium
ATTTTTTGGATCGCAGTTTTTCCAGCACGGACTTCGGCTTGAAGTTTTTTATTTTTATTTTTTTGGAATTCTTTTTCTTCTTTACGAAGCCTTGCTGTGAGCTCGATTTGTTCTCGATTCAATTGTTCTACTTCACCTTTTAGAAGTTTTATCTTTTCCTGATCCTGGTGCATTTGTAACCGTTGGCGTGTCAAATCTTCCAAAAGGTTTTCAGCACGTTGGTCTTTTGCTTGATATAAACTACGTGCATGATCAATGATGTTCCGTTGTAATCCAAGTCGTTCCGCGGTTTCCAGTGCGGCACTTTGGCCGGGAGCACCGAATATCAAACGATAGGTAGGGCTGATGGTATCAAGATTAAATTCAGTACAAGCATTTAAAAATCCTTTCTGAGTTTGTGCCAGTATTTTTAAAGAAAAATAATGTGTTGATACCAGTGTCATTACATTCTTGCGCTTTAATTCCAGAAGAATTGATTCAGCAAGCGCGGCTCCTTCGTTAGGGTCGGTTGCTATTCCTAATTCATCTAGAAGCACTAGGGATCCTGAGGTTGCATTGTCAATAATACGAATAATTTTTTCTAGATGACCAGAAAACGTGGATAACTTTAATTGAATATTCTGGTCATCTCCTATGTCTGAATAAATTTCTTTAAAAAATGGGATATGAGAGTTTTTCTGAACAGGAAGAAAAAGCCCCGACCTCACCATTAAAGATAATAACCCTAGTGTTTTTAGGGTCACTGTTTTTCCTCCTGTATTGGGCCCAGATATGATGACAACTTTGGTTGATTCTTCCCATTCGATGGTATTAGGTATGACTTTTTCAGCATCCAATAACAGCTCAGGGTTTCGGGCTTCTTTTAGGAACATTTTGGATTCTAGGTTCATTGGACATTTCACCGCATCCATGGTTTTAGCAAGGCGGGCTTTTGCATAAATAAGATCGAGAGTCGCCAAACCCTCCATGTTTTTTTTCAAAGGTTCTTTGTGTTGATTAGCTTGAATTGCAAGGGACTGTAAAACTAGCGCTTTTTCTTGGGCGACTTTCAGTCGTGCCATTTTTAATTGGTTGTTTAGCGGAACTATGGATGCGGGTTCGATAAAGAGTGTTTGGCCGGTTCCCGACATGTCATGCACAATTCCGTCCACCTTTGATTTGAATTCAGCCCGGATGGGGATCACCTTTCTTTCTTGTCGCTCGGTAATGTAGGAATCCTGCAACGCTTCTTTGATCTTGGAGTTGGAAAAAAGTTTGTGTATTTTTTCTTCCAGTTTGTTCCGTGCGGTTTCAGTTTCGCGGAGCGCCTGTTTTAATTCAGGCGTCGCATTTTCTTTTATATTTCCTTCGTCATCGATACAACGGACAAGATCAGCGAGAAATTCTTTCAGGGGGTCCAGTTGTGACAGCCAATGTTGGATATTCGGAAAGGCATTTAATTTTTCTAAATTCTTACAAAGATTCCTGCAAAGCCGTAGTAATTTCATAATGACGAGGCATTGGCCGGTATTGATCATATGTTGCTCGTCAACATCTTTGAAAATAGGATTGATGTCCTCAAACCGATCCATGGGGAACGACTCTAGAGAGTCGAGTAATGCCACCATCTCTGTCGTTTCATCTAGTCGTTTTTCTGCAGTTTTAAAATCTGTTTCAGGTTTTAAATGCAGGCAAAAATTATGGGTATAAGGCGAGGAAGTATGATTTGCAAGAGCTGTAGTTATTCGCTCCCAACCTAGGAGCTTCATGGACTTTAATAAAAGAGGATAAGTATCGTTTTCAGAAGAGGGGGGTTCGCTCATGGTAGAGATCGTACTAGGGTGGTTTCCAATAGGATATTGACCTTTGCATCGTATAACCGGTAGGGATCGCGCAATTGTTTATAGCCGTATAGTAATACTGCGAGGTCTTTTTTTAGTTTATTCTGATAGCTGATTTTTTTCTCTCCTGCGACCAGTTTGTTGTTTTGATTTTGAATTTTTTGAGTGGTAATGACCACTGTTTTGTCGAAATCCACCGTTTCTGTATTGAAAAAAAGATCGTATTCGACAAGGTTTTCTCCCATCACTTCAAATCGATTTTCTCCTTTTCTTTCTACAAATAAAGTAGCTATTTTCCCATTTCTGTTATTAGGTTTGGGACTTTCTGGTCCAGGGAGTTCGAGTGAGGCGAGGTTTTTTCCCTTTTTCAGACGCGCCCAGTGAATCATGCCCAGGTGGTTATTTTCGCGGGTCATTCTTACTATGGTCGGATTCAGATTGCGTTTTTGCTTTTTAATCCACTCCAGTAAATCGGGAATTTCATTTTTAGGAAGGAAATGTCCTCCATGAGCCTTTCCTTTTTCACCATGTTCGCGATAGACGACTGGGTATCTCATATCAGAGAGTATCTGGTTCACTCTCCGACTCAGTTGTATAGGAAAAATGGGATCATGCGCTCCCTGGATCATATAGATAGGTGTGTTCCTTAGGTTGATTAGGAAATTCATAAAACGTGGGGTGATGCTTCCGGCAATGGGTATTAACCCTGCAAATCGATCCGGATAAAACATTCCAATAGTGTAAACTCCAATGGCTCCATTAGACAGTCCAGCAAGAAAAACTCTATTGTCATCGACATTATACTGCGAGCGGATCTGGTCCATTAAAGCTAAAACCATTTCTTCTGCCGGGCGTGCCCACCACGCACCCATAGGATAAGACGGGCATATAACAATAAACTCTCTATTCAGCCTTTCTGCCCATTTGGCAGCTGTGACATCACTGTTTCCTCCCATACCGTGCAAAACAATGACCACGGGTAAAGGGCTTGTTTTAGGCGCAGTTTCAGGATAATACAGGGCGTACGAATAATCCCTTCCATTACTATTAAATTTTAATCCTGTTAGCAGACCCCGTTTCTCTCCAACAGGTTTTGTCCGTTGTCTTAGCAGAGTTTTTATTGCTTTGTGTGAGACCTTTTGGCTTTTCAAACGTTGTAGAACTTGAACTTCTACATCTGAATCGTTGGTGGATAAGAATAGATCAATATCTGTCTTGATGTCATAGGTGGTTTGTATTGGGCCAGGTTCAATTCCTGTAGAACAGGAAGCTGAAAATAGGATTATTAGAAATATATTTTTAAGTTTCATGGTTACCACAGTATCGAATATTCAAAACTTTGTAAAGGTTTTAGGTCTTCCCTAAACAGCTAATTTTATTAGACTTTTGTGTCCTCCTGAGGTAATATTTGTTTCAGTTTAGCTACTTTTAATTTTCTTAACTCTTCTCATGGCCTACCTGATGAACCAAACACAGAAACCTATTCAAAACCTTTTAAAAAACTTTAGTTTGGGGACTTTATCCCTTGGCGCAAACCGCAATGGCCAAGATTCGTCTGGGTTGACCCGAATGTTTATTCTTAAAAAAAATGGTATGGAATATGTTGGTCAACTGCGGATCAGTCCGGAAGATCCAATAGTAAAAGTTGAAATATTCAACGGAAATTATTTTGGTGAATTTAAACAGCCCGAAGTGGCTGTGCTGGAAAACCTGACTCAAAAAGTGTTGAGTAAGGTGAAAAAAGAAAAAGAGATCTCAGATATCGTCAAAGCCTTGATTAAAGATTTCATGGAATGTAAGAAATTGGAAGATACTGAAGCCGAGGTAATTGAACCAAAGTCACAGGAAGAAGAAAGAGATATCGAGGCGATGTTTGATAGGCTGAACCGGGAATACTTTAATGGTAAAATTAATGCAACAGTAAGATGGGGCCGCGATGTAAAAACTCAAAATAAAAGTGGTTTTCGTTATGGGTCTTATGATGAAAATAAAAAGCTCATTCGTTTGCATCCTCGTTTAAAGCAGAGCTTAGTTCCTATCTATGTTCTTGAGTTCACTCTTTATCACGAAATGTGCCACCAGTTTGCGCCTTCCTACAAGAGAAATGGATCGTGGCAAAGCCATCACCCTGAATTTAAGAAAAAGGAAAAAGAGTATAAGAATTTCAAGGATGCCCGTAATTGGGAGAAAAATAACTGGCATAAACTGTTGCTACCTGCTAACGAGGAATTAGAAGCAGTAAAAAACTGATGGTGTTAACTTTTTAATAGTGGGGAATAGGTCTAGATTGGTGTAAAGCCATGAAAATGATCAAATGTTTTATAAAATATGAAAAGTTGGAAGCTGTTCGAGAAAAACTATTCGAACTTGGAGTGCCAGGGTTGTCTGTAGTCGATGTTAAAGGCATTGGTAAACCTATGGGGCAAATGAAATCAGATTCCGGCTCCAAAGTTCCCCAATTCCATCCTTGCGTAGAGATCTCTATTGTCCTTGAAGCTGAAGCAGTGAAAGAAGTTATTGATACGCTGGTTAAAGAGATACATACCGGCAACTTGGGCGATGGAAAAATCTTCGTGCTCCCGGTAGAAGATGCAGTACGGGTAAGGACCGGGGAGCGGGGAAAACAAGCTCTTTATTGATCCAGTTGGTCACTCCATTGATAGCTGATAACTTCAAATCGGTGAAACATCATATTAGCGATGCTGCTAAAAAAGCGGGAAGAAACCCTGACTCCATCCGACTGATTGTAGTTTCCAAACAAGCGCCTTCTGAAAAGGTTTTGGCTGCTTATCAAGCCGGAGCAAGATACTTCGGGGAAAATAAAGCCCAGGAAGCGGTTACTAAAATTGATGAGGTTAACCTCCCAGATGTGAGTTGGCATTTCATCGGTCATCTGCAAAAAAACAAGATTAAGTATCTCGATTCGCGTTTTGAATTAATCCATTCCGTTGATAGCTTATCTTTAGCTAAAAAAATTAGCACGTATTGTGAAGGCCAGAACAGGACGCAAGCCGTCTTATTGCAGGTGAATATTTCTGGAGAGGAAGCAAAATTTGGAATGACACCCTCAGAGTTGAAAAATCAACTTTCCAACTTTGGGCAATTGAAAGGGATTCGGATTCAGGGTTTGATGACAATTCCACCGCAGGACCCCGAGCCAGAAAATTCACGTAAATATTTTTTTAGATTACGTGAATTACGGGACACATGTCAGGCCTTAAAGGTTGAAGGGATAGAACTCAATGATCTATCAATGGGTATGACCAGCGATTATAAAATCGCGATAGAAGAGGGCGCGACGCTAGTTCGTGTCGGCAGCGCTATATTTGGATCTCGCTCGTAAGGGGAAATTATCATTAAGGAGAATAATCTTGTGTTGAAAAACAAAAAAATTGGATTCATCGGCGGCGGTAATATGGCCGAAGCTATTTTAAAGGGGATGCTTTCATCTTCATTGATCAAGGCATCCAATATTTTTGTTTCAGAGCCGAATAAGAGTCGTCAAACTTTTTTAACTACTGAATTTAAGGTCAAGGTAGTGAAAGGTAATCTTGATCTCGTAAAAAAAGCAGATATCTTGATTGTCGCAGTCAAACCTCAAATCATTCGAGAGGTGCTGAAAGATATTGCCGACCAGGTGGACTCCAAAAAACTAGTGATATCGGTTGCTGCTGGAGTTCCGATATCTCAAATAGAAAATGCCTTGAGCAAAGGAAAAAAGAAAAAACTTTGCGTGGTAAGGACCATGCCCAATACACCTTCAGTGGTTCAAGAGGGAGTTACCGCTATAACGGCAGGTAAGGGAGTGGGCAAACCCGATTTGAAAATTTCACATGAAATTTTTCAAGCGGTAGGTCGGACAGTGGATGTCTCCGAAGAACAAATCGATGCGGTAACCGGATTGAGTGGTAGTGGGCCTGCCTACATTTTTATGATCATCGAAGCCCTCTCCGATGCCGGAGTAAAGATGGGTCTCTCAAGGCAAGTCGCTAATGAACTTACTGTTCAAACTGTTTTGGGTTCAGCCTTGTTGGTGAGAGAAACGGGTACATCGCCAGGGGAGTTAAAAAACCGCGTGACTTCTCCGGGAGGAACTACCATTGCCGGACTGCACGCTCTGGAAAAAGGCAGCCTACGTGCCACCCTGATGAACGCAGTAGAAAAAGCCACGCTTCGTGCAAAAGAGCTGGCCCGCTAGGGCATGTTAGCCCCAAATACATTTCGGCCTCT
>JAKUOQ010000008.1 GCA_022450865.1 Nitrospinales bacterium
AAAGAATACGAATCGGTGTGTACATCATGAATAAAGCCACGATGAAGGCTAAAAAAGTTCCCTGACTTATTTCACCACTTAAGACTTGCGATCCGCCATACCAAAGAATGAATGCTGAACTGGCAACCCCTAAAACTTCCAGAAAAGGAGATGTCATTTCCACATATTTGACATTCTTTTTCATAACCTTCAGGTAGTCATCATTAAAGGTTTGGAATTTTTTTAATTCACGTGGCTCCAATCCAAAGGCTCTAACAATCTTTATTCCAGAAAAGGATTCCAATATAGTTGCATTGATGTTTCCAAGTATCTCCTGCCCCTTATGACTGAACTTTTTAAGTTTTCTCCCAATATTTGAAACCGGGAAGACCATTACAGGAAAAATAATAAGAGCCATTAACGCCCAATCCCATTTCAAATAGAAAACCCATATTAACAAGCCCATCAAAGTAACACTGTTTTGAAGAAACTCTTTTAACAACCGGGTTACGGTTGATTGCATAATAGCCACATCATTATTTATTCTAGAAATGAGTTTCCCTGTTTCATTTTCTTCGAAAAAACCGAAAGGCAGTCGATGAATATGGGCGAATAATTTCTCTCTAAACTGCACAACCAATTCCCAGGAAATACCGAACATAATTAAGTTTTGCGCATACATAAGAATTGCCTTTAATGAATAAAGAGCAACCAACGCAAGAGGGATTACTTTCAGCATGAAATAATCTTTTTCGGTGAAAATACTATCGAAAGTCTTTTGGATGATAGGGACGGGAGAGGTTGCAATAGCCCCAACAATGATGGAGAAGAAAATGGCCAGACACAGTCTCGATGTGTAAGGTTTTACATAAGAGAAAAGTCTTTTATATAAATGGAAGGACATATGAAGAAACCACAACAACAGAAAGGAAATTCGTTTACTAAGAGAAAAGCCCCTGCCATTGAATAGAATTCAATACGCAGGGGCTTATTTTTATGGAAATGGAAAAATAATTATGCCTTTTGAGGGAGAAAATCTTCGAGAGTCGCGCCATTTTTAATGGCATCTTCCATCATTTTTACCGACTCCTTGATTCCTGTTTCGCAAGCATCCAAAGAAATATCTTTGATGTCGTTTTGCGAGCACCAGGCCATTACCCGATTACGGGTATTGTCCCTCATGAAACCCTGTGGAACTCTTTCCAATCGCTCTAGAGCTTCGGGCGACCAATTAAAGTCTTCTGCATTGAGTGCTGCTCCAATTTTACTGATGTCACCTGGAATAGCTTCGCTATCTCCATTGCCGTTATCCTTATTAACAATCTTTTCATTTAGGATTTTATCGAGGAAGGCCGCGGTAACCTTATTAATTTTTTGTACACGAGCATTCTTCTCAACTCGGGCATGGGCTTTTCTTCTTAAATGACCTTGTGGGAAACTGTTGAGACGATCCAAAGCTTCCTGCGTCCAAGAAACTTGAACACCATCAGGTAAAGTCGTAAAAGTAGTAGAGTCTTTAGCCTCTGCTTCCGTAGCCTCGAACTCTTCCTTATTTACGGGAAGCAAACGTTCCGCTCCAGCATTACAAACGGTACATTTGACAACATCTCCTTTATAAAAAGTATTACAGCTCGTACACTTGAGAGTGATCTCTTCAGGAGGTTTACCTGCATGGGCTTCGGCCATTTCTTCTTTCAACATACCCAGACCTTCCGGATTGTTGGGGTCCATTCCTTCTTTCTTCATTCTTTCACCAATTGCAGACATGGCCTGCATGGCACCCGCAGGAAGAATCTCCTGCACTGCTTCGGTAATCACGCTAGAAGTGATCATGCTGTGACCGCGTTCCAAGGAGTAACGTAAAATTGCTGATGTAGCCATTGGGCGTACAAACCCTGGAATCTTCTTCAAACGTTCTTTAGCTTCTGCAGTCCATTCAATGCTCTCCTCAGCCTGTAAATCTATCGGGGGCTTGAACACTTTACTTGAGAGAAGAACATTACACGGAACCAACCGAAGTAGGTTCTCAGCATTGCCGCCGATATCCATATCAGGCGCACTATGAACACCAATACGTCCTAGAATAAGGAGATAGGGATTCTCTTCCCTAGCATATTGAAGAACTTTCTCAAATACCTTTCCGTCCAGAAGGCGAACGGTACATTCCATTTCCTCTTCTTCACAAACTTTTCGGGATATCTCAAGATGAGCCTGATAAATTTTTGCCAAGCCTTTATCAATTATATCCTCATGGAGTTTTTCCTGTTGCTCAAACTTGAATACTTTAGAGGCTTCTCGGGATAGCACACCGGTCAGACTGTTGAACATTGCGTAATGAAAGTAAGGGTCAAATGTCGAAATAACTTCCAGTGGCCGATTTAATTTCTTGGCCATTTCAATCCCTGTCATCAAACCACCAAAAGATTGACCACTTCCATCAACTGCAACCACTATCTTTCCACTGGATGCCACTTCATCATGTATTTCCGGGCAATGCTTCACAATAAGCATATCTTTTTTTGATCGTCTAATCACACGTTCTGCAACGCTGCCAATCAAGCTATCCTTAATAGCACCCAATCCCAATGCACCCATTACCACCAAATCATAGGGCGACTCTTTAATGTCTCTTACAAGTTCCGTCCAATTACGACCCTCTAAAGATTTTCCGACAAACGGTATATCCTTTTCCTCACATTTAGCTTTGGGAACATCAAGATAGGAATCACTTATCACTTCCATGCCTTTTGTAATTAATTGGTCATGGATGTTTCTTTGTTTTTCAAGTTCTTCTTCATCCTGATATTCTTCAGGAAGTCCACTTTCCATTTGCCTGAAGCGAACATCATGCATTTTCGCAGCATAAACATGGCTGGCAGTAATAATCGCGTCTGAATCCTGAGCTAACTCCATTGCCACATCGACACACGCATTGGAGTAATCAGAGTTATCTACAGGTATATAAATATTTTTAAACATGGGGCTCCCTTCCCGTAGCCTGGGAAACAAAAGTTTTGGAAAAATAGGGGTGTTTAATTAAAACGTAACCAGAATTTAATAATAAATGTCGGAAATAAAATTTAAGCTCCATTTACTAACGCAAGGATTTTAGCAAATTTTATCAACCTGTCAATAAGAAACGATGCAAGATAATATTGTAATAATAGGCTTTTCGGAATTTTTAGAAAGCCTAAAATAATTCTATTGCTGAGCTATTCAAATCAAAGCAATTACAAGGCGCAGAACCCTAAAAATGAAAAATCGTAAAATTTAAAATAAAATTTAAAGATTATTATATAAACTATTGAATTAAAAGGATATTTAATAACACTAACCTTGTTAAACTTGTCTTTGCCTGAAACGTATTTTTTAGATACAATGCCCCCGCACGTGTAATCGCATGCAGGAATTTCTTTCTACTGAGTAAAAATTGTAACCAAATAAAGAATACAAACTAATTAAATATACTCCGCACATTTGGGTTTTAGGTGTTTGATAGTTTTTAAGGAGAACTAATGCTATTCAATAATCAAGAGGAAATCAATCAAAGCTTACAAGGCATTGTAAATTGGGATAACGATGATCTTATCATTAACGATACAGATAAACTGCGGACAAATATTCTTGACCAATTAGTTCTTAATGCTGCGATCAATTCTTCCCCGGAAGTGAAAGGTTTATGTCGTTATATTCTTAAATCAGTTGCCCTAGAGTTAGGAATTGTAACCTCTTCCATTCAGGGGTTGTACGAAGCCCGTGGTCGAGGGGAAATCAAAGGTTTTACCGTTCCAGCTTTAAATATTCGTGGTTTACCTTACGAGCTTTGCCGTGCCATTTTTCGCACAGCGATTAAAACTCAGGCCGGAGCTTTTATTTTTGAACTCGCTAAATCAGAAATGGGCTATACCTTCCAAAAACCTCAAGAACTCTCTGCCATTATTCTTGGCGCAGCAATAAAGGAAGGTTATAAAGGTCCAGTTTTTATTCAAGGTGACCACTTTCAAGTCAATGCTAAAAACTACGCAAAAGATAAAGATAAGGAAATAGCAGGACTCAAAACACTTATCAAAGACGGCATTGCCGGTGGGTTTTATAATATTGATATTGATACATCCACCCTGGTTGACCTAAGCAAATCTACTGTTGTAGAGCAACAAAGAGCCAATTTTGAGGTAGGAGTTGAACTCACCAAATATGTCCGTGAATTAGAACCAGCCGGGATTACGATTTCAGTCGGCGGTGAAATCGGCGAGGTAGGAAAAGAAAACAGCAACGAACAAGAACTCCGCGCCTATCTAGATAATTTTAACGAACTACTAGAAAAAGAAAAGTCTGGCGCAACAGGAATCAGCAAAATTTCCATTCAAACAGGGACGTCGCACGGTGGCGTTCCACTGCCCGATGGTACTGTAGCCGAAGTTAATCTTGATTTTGATACCCTTGAAATTTTATCGCGGATTTCACGCGAAAGCTACGGACTGGCTGGTGCCGTGCAACATGGTGCCTCTACTCTACCCTTAGATCTATTTCATAAGTTTCCGGAACTCGAAACCGCAGAAATTCACCTCGCCACGGATTTTCAAAATATGACCTACGGTAGCAACCTATTCCCGAATGATTTTAAAGAAAAAATTTATACTCACCTGAGAAAAAAGTTTGCAGCAGAGAAAAAAGATGGTGAAACGGATGAACAATTTATTTATAAAACCCGAAAAAAGGGATTTGGTGAATTTAAGTCTGAATTCTGGTGTTTATCTAAAGAAATCCGCGAAGGAATTGGCCAAGAGCTGGAAAGAAAAACTGATTTCCTTTTCGACAAACTCGCGGTAGGGAACACCCGTAGCGATGTGATAAAAACGGTTCAGCAAACACCAATTTTCCCAGATTTGGCTGCAGAGGTCAGCGCTTGCAACTAGCGGCGAATGATCTCACTTAATAAACAATCTCCCGCCTAGCAGTAAATGACGAATGTCTTTTTCTACTGATACTCATAAAGGATTAGCTCTGTAATCAAATTCATACATTTGATTACTCTTTTTTCTGATACCTCGTCCCGAAAATTTATTATTAGTAATTCCCTGTGTTTTTGAAAGATAGTCCAAAATTATTTTACGGACCTCTTTATTTAGTTTCCATAATCCCTGCTCTTTTTGCATCCATGTTATCGTTTTATCCCACGCTTTGCGACTCATATGGTTTTCAAGAATGATGTCTGCAGAATGACAAACGGTACAATTTTTTACCACAAGTTCGACTCCCGAAACGGGAGATAAACCTTGATAGTTGTTTTTTTCTTTTGCTACAGCATTTGACCTTAAAAAGAATGCCAGCACTAAAATGGTTAGAGCGAAAAAAAGTTTTTCTCTTTCAAGCCTGTTTAAAATAAACATATTTTCTACTTTTTACTAACTAACGTTGACCGCAATCCGATGCATTGCATTATTTAAATACCCTGAAGGGTTCCATCCCGGAACAACCATGGGTTGCATAACCCCTGCGCTATCTGTAGCCCTTGCCCAAACTTCATAATACCCTTGGGTAGGAAATTGAAGAGTTGCACTCCAATTTTGCCAGGCATAAGGGTTTACAGGTTTTCTAAGGTTTGCCTTTTCCCAGGTTTGTCCAAAATCTATAGAAACATGAAGCTCCCGAACAGATCGATCCCCAGCCCATGCATGCCCTCTAATTTTAAGTTTGTTCTTCTGTTTAATCTCAATCCCTGTTTGTGGATTCGTGATTAAAGATTTTACAGGCATTGATTCGATTATAGCCATATCCTTCAAAGGAACAGATGCGCCAGGCTTCACCGGATATTTAGGGATGCGATAGCGATCCATTTTCATGCCATCGTGGATTCGATCTCGAATCAAAATTTTCTTCAACCATTTTGGTGAAGCAGAACCGGGCCATCCAGGGCTTATTATTCTTAATGGGAAACCGTGTAATGCGGGAAGAGGTTCGCCGTTCATTTCCCAGACGATCAGGGTATGATCATCTAAAGCTTTAGAAATGGGTGTCCCGCGTGAAATAGAAACTTTCTTAGAATCTCCAGAAATATGAAGATCGGAACCATAGTAGCCTGTATAAATAGCCGAGCTCTTAAGTTCTGCGGCTTTCAGCACATCGGCCAGTCGTACCCCTTTATATTTAGAACAACCAATCGCCCCAAACTTCCATTGGTTACCTTTTGCCGGGGGGTTATACCCTGCCCTTCCATTTCCACCACACTCTATCTGCAATGCATAGGTGTGGTGCCTGAATCTACTTTTTAGGGCTTCCAAACTTAACTGTAATGGTTTACGTACTTCTCCCTCAACGGTTAACTTCCATTTATCGGCCTCAATCCTTCCATTTTGAGGAAGGCCATTATTTCTAACAAAATGTTTTTCCTTCGGAGTGAATTCATCATCCAATAAATGGGCATAGGGTTCTATATTGATGGGACGATCATTTAATACAATCAATCCCTCTTTCCCCTTAATAATTAATTTATTTTTAGTTTCTGCCAGAGCCAATGGGATAAATCCATCAGGCATATAACGAAAGAAAGGGATTTGCGAACCAATAGCCAGAGACATGGAAGCCAGACCGGTTTTCTTCAAAAACCCTCTTCTTGAAAAAGAGGTCGGCTTCCTTTCCCAAATTTCAGCATCCGCCTTTTCTGGATCCTTGGAATAAAGTTCCCAAAGCCCGCGTTCTTTTTTACCTGCCATCACACACCTTTAATTTCTTTTTTTAAAAATATAAGGGGTATAGCAAATCAACTATTTGTTCCTGACGCAGCAATTTGTTCCTTAAATCGTTCAACATCATCAATAACTCCCGCAGGAACCTTTTCTTTACTATCTTTCGCTCTCATTAAAACTTCCAGCCGGGGGGTATTTGGATCCAAAAATACTTTCCTAGCTTGCGAGATTACGTCACTTTTTTTCACTTTTTTTACTGCATCAATCAATTTCTTTTTATATAAGAAATCACCATCTTCATCTACAGCAAAACTGTACAAATCACTTAAAACAGAAGCAATACTATCACCCTCTTTTTCTAATCCAACAATCAAAGCTTGTCGATGCCTTTCAAATTCCTCTTTGGTTAATTTAGAAAATATTTTATCCGTACTTTGTAACCAAGCATTGACTCTTTTACGCATCTCAAAAGGTCCATGGGTCGAGGATTGAATTAGCAATCGGAAAAATATTCTGTCCTCCATTCTTTGCTGAAAACTCCAAACAATGTATCCCAATTGCTGGTTGGTGCGCATTTGCGTATAAAAATCGCTTTCTACTATCGAGGCCAGCATGGAAACCTGAGCTTGGAGAGCAAAATCTTTATCACCCACCTGAATGGCATAGGATAAAGAATTATTATTGTCTTTTACTTCGCGGGAAAAACTAAATCGCTTACCTTTCGGCATCTTCTCAACAATCTGCTTATATCGGTCTTTTTCAGCAAGCGGTTGGCTTTTCAGTGAATCTATAAGAATATTTGTATTTTCAATGGCCTTTTTATCATTATAGTTTCCGTGAATTAATCCTGTTATAAAAACTTTCTCATAAAGTGTTTTGGCATATGCTTTAACATCATCCAATGATAAAGGGAGAAGAGCTTGGAGCTTTTCCTCTTCGGTATATTGCTCATCTAATAGCATCAACCAATTATAATATCCACCGCGAGAATAGGCTTGACCCAGTTTACGGTTCTTCAATCCACGCACCATAGCTTCTTTAATATTATTAAATTTTTGAGGATCTATTCTAATTTCCATCAAGTTTTGAGTAACAATTTTCAATAAATCATTAATTCTTTCCGAGTAACCCCCAATAGTTAGAACCACACCTTTTTTACCAACTGAAAGTGAGTAGGACAATCCAGCCATTTGAATCGGATAAACCAGTTCATTTAACCCTTCTTGGACAGCAGCCTCATATAACTTCGCCAACTGGAGATTTTTCGGACTTCGGTAGGTATGAGGTGTTTCAATCTGGTAGGTCAAATAAACTTTAGGTTGCTTGAATCGATGATCGTATTTAAACCAAACTTTTGCTAGAGCGTCATCCTTAATCAAATGGGGATCTTCATCTATCAAATTAAGACGATATGGAATGAAGTCATTTTTTTCAGGATAAAGCGTGCCCTCTAATTTTGCAGGATTTGCAAGTTTCTCGAATCTTTCACCTTTGATTTTTCGCAAAGAATATTCTGCATCGTAATAAGGGGCTTTCTGATCATAATCAGCTGAATTATGACTTAGAACCACCATAGAGTTTTCTGGTACAAGTGTTTCGAGAACCGCCTTATATGCTTCCGGCTCATACTCTGTGAATAAAAAAGGCAATTTTTCTATGTTTTTAAGGGCATAATCATGCATCAAAGATGCCTTGCTGGATATAAAACCCATACCTTCATTTGGATTCTTCCAATCAAAATTTATCTGTGCCATTGCCTGGGCTTGCTCAAAAGTATATTTTTCTATTCCATGTTTTCTAACCATTTCAATATATGAAAATACCATTTCCAAAATTCGCTCGTATTCGGTCAATCCCTTTTCCGTTAATGAAATACTTATACTAAACGAATTAATATTCGGGTGGCTGGACCCTCCCCCAGCGCTTAAACCTAAAACCAACCCTTCCTCTTTTAATTTTGAAAGCAGAGAACCCTTTCCTTCATATCCTAGAACAGAACCTACTACCGAAGCAGGTTTACTACCTTTATGATCTAATAACCGAATCGTAGGGAAATCGATTTCAAGTGAGCGAACATCTTTAATGGTTTTGATTTTTAAAAGTCTGTATTCACTTTTCAATGATTTTCTAAAGGCTGCCGGCAACTCTGGAATCTTTACAGGACGATTTTCTATATCAGAAAAATATTGTTTAGCTTTTGCAGAAAGGATTTCCAATGGGGCACTAGAAATCAACGCCAGCTTCATATTCGATGCTGCATAATATTTTTTATAGAACTTTAATAAATCTGGACGATTATCACCAGAAAGTGTGTTTTTATCACCCGTCCCAAACTGCTTTAGAGGATGGCCGGGTTCTGACATCAGGTTTGCGACAAAGTTTCCACGCCATCCATCGTTTAGCTTGTTTTTCTCATGTTCATTGTTAACTGCTTTTACTTCCCTGGCAGCATATTGTTTATCAAAAAGAGGTGCCTTAAAAAAATCGCTGAACCGGTCAAGAGCTTCATCGAAACCGTCATGTGAAACCTGAAAAAAATAATTGGTTATATTTCCACTGGTATAGGCATTACTAGCCCCGGAATGTTCATCGAGGTATTTTTTGTAGGAACCTACTTCAGGGTATTTTTGGGTACCAAGAAACAACATATGCTCAAGATAATGCGCCAGGCCTTGTTTTTCTTTAGGATCGTATAAATGACCAACTCCCACAGCCAAGGCTGCGGCGCTACGGTGCACATCAGGATCCGAAACTAGAAAAACATCCAAGCCATTTTCAAGAGTGAAGGTCTTTATTATTCTCTTATCACCTTTAACCGCTTCAGCTATCGAAATAAATAAAATCAGGGAAATGATAAAAACCAAAATTGCTTTAAAAATTTTTAATCTAAACACCACATCAACCTCCAGTATCGGGGAATTAAATTTTATATTGGAGCAAATTATAAAAATTACTATTCAATTATAAAGGGAGATATCTTAAAAATTTAGTTAATTTTTTTTAATCTAACTTCCTAATAATTATGAAAATATTTTTACTGAAGGTAGGAAAAAATAGGTTTATTGTTATAGAAACAAACCTAATTTTTGTAATAATTATGTTCTATCTTCCGATAAGAAGTACTCCGAAAATTATTAATCCTCCGGCAAGAAGACGTTCGCGACCAAATGGCTCTCTAAGTTTCCAACATCCCCAATAAACGACCATTAAAACGCTAACTTGTCTTAATGCGACGACTGCACTTACTGATTCAAATTGCAAAACTACACAAATCAGACCATAAGAACCTAAAGTAGCGAATGCTCCCACTAAAGCTCTCAACCAATCATTTTTCCAAAGAGCGAGGATTTCAGTTTTACTGTGATTTGAAAATAAATAAAGGTTGCAAATAGTAAAACCAATAGTGGCTTCCAAAAAAAAGAAAGCAATTCCATTTTGAAAAGGTGTATTGGGAAGTTGGAGCAGAAATAAATCCATACCCTTTTTATCAACCAGGCTATAGCTGACTACCATGATCAGAGTATAAAAAGCCCAGCGAAGGTCATGGTGTTGAATGGCTTGCCAAAGATTTTTGAATCCTCGGATCAGATGCCCATCAAAATGCAAAATATAAATTGCAGATATAATAGTTATAATAGCAATGAAGGTTTGTGGAATCAGTTTCTCCCCCAGCAACAACCATGCAAAAACAGGGACAAAAACAGGAGCTGACCGTGCGATTGGGTAAACATAGGAAATATCCTGAGTGTTATACGCCCGTGACAAACACAGGATATAAACACCGTGAATTACTCCCGACAGTATCGCCCAAAAGAGTAATTCTTGATTCCAAATAGAAAACCCGATCCAATTTAGGGCTACTAAACCCATAAGGATAATCCATACTCCTTTAAGGCCAGAAAAGAACTGGGAATTTTTGCTCGTCTGAGTCAAAATATTCCATAAAGAATGTAATATGCTGGATAAAATAACCAGACTGATATTCTCAATAGTCACTAACTAATCCGAAAAGAATTATTATGATTATAGCTTTTATAACCTATCCAGTATTTGATTTGGATAGGGCTGTGAAATTTTACCAAAAGGTGCTAGGGATTAAACCTTTGTTTCACAGAAAAGACTGGGCCGAATTCAAAATTGAAGGACAGCGGTTTGCATTGCAAAAGGTAAATACCCCAAAGATGGAACATACAGGAGCTATATTGTATTTTATGGCTCAACCTATTGATGATAATATTGAGCGTTTGAAAAACATAGGAGCTAAATCTCTAGGTTCTATGGAGATTCATTCATACGGAAAATTAGCTCAATTTAAAGACCCAGAAGGCAATATTTTTGGATTGTATGAACCTCCCGTCAAATGATGGTTTTATTTTGATTATCCCATAACGGTTGCCCATATCACTTTAGTTAAGGTACAATTAAATCATAATGAATAATCCTTTGACCCACTTTAATGAGGAAGGCCGTGCTCGCATGGTTGATGTGTCTGAAAAAGGCATTACCTCCCGAAAAGCAGTCGCAACCGGAAAAATATATTTAGAGCCTGAAACCCTTCGGCTTATCAATGAAGGTCAGATAAAAAAAGGAGATGTTCTTGCTGTCGCGCAGGTTGCAGGAATCATGGGTGCAAAAAAATCGCATGAAATCATACCTATGTGTCACCCATTGTTATTAACCGGAATTGATATAAGTTTTGATAAACATCAAGAACCTGATCCAAAAACAGGTCTCTGTTCAATCACTATAACGGGAACCGTTAAAGTAACTGGGCAAACAGGGGTAGAAATGGAAGCTTTAACCGCTGTCTCTACCGCCGCATTAACCATTTATGACATGTGTAAAGCTGTTGATCGTGGAATGTACTTTGATAAAATTGGACTGATTCATAAATCTGGTGGAAAGTCCGGCACTTTTGAAAAAGAAGGTGTAGGCGAATGATCACTATAAAGTTTTTTGCCAGTCTAAAGACAATTGCGGAAATGGAAGAAAAAATTATTGAAGTATCAAACTCCATCTCCATGGATCAACTGAGCGAAATTATTTCAAAAACATCCCCTAAAATGGGAGAGTTTATCCGAGAAAAAAAAGTAATGATCTCGGTCAACGAAGAAATGGCTGATTCCGATACTATCATTCACGATGGTGATGAAGTGGCGTTTCTTCCTCCGTTTTCAGGCGGTTCTTAAAACAAAGAAGGTAATATTATGAGCACAACTACAGATTCTAAAGTACGAATCCAATTGGAAAATTTTTCAGTGACCGATGAAATTGAGGTCATGAAAAAAGTGTCGCGCAATATTGGCGGTATCACCACTTTTCTTGGTACTGGAAGGGAATTATCAAAAGGTGAGAATATTACCCAATTAAACTTTGAACACTATCCAAAAATGGCCGAGAAAAAGCTGGAGGAAATTCGGTTAAAAGCCATCAAAGATTATGGCATTATTGATATGAGTATAATTCACCGGATTGGGCCCATTGAAATTGGAGAAAATATTGTGTTGATTGTTGCCGTAGGTGAACACAGAAAAGAAACATTCATAGCATGCGAATGGGCTATAGCTGAACTAAAACGCACAACCCCCATATGGAAACGGGAAACCACATCCACTGGAGAAGTTTGGGTTCAAGACACCCCCTGACCTAAACCCTTTCTAATAAGTCTATAGGATCGGTTTGATTATTCTTTAAGTAGCCACATGGAATTTCCAAGCTAAGTACCCAATTATGGCTCCGATGAACAATTCTCTAGTTCTAACCGCCCACAGTCGGCTGGCTAGCTGGCTCCTACTAGATCATAATAGACAGCAAAAACAAAAAAAAGTCTGGGAAACACCCAATATTCTCTCCCTTTCAGGTTGGCTAAAAAAAGTCTGGCTGGAGACATGGCCCGAAAAATATCTGCTCAGCAAAATTCAGTCTGAAAACTTATGGAAAAAAATTATCAGGGATGATCCTTATATAAAAGGGTTAAGTTTGCTCCATAAGGAAGCGACGGCAGACCAGGCAGCTAAAGCCTACGCTCTAATAAATGAGTATGGAATACCTCTTGAAAAAAAGATCTTCAATGAAACAGTAGAAACCTTTTCTTTTTTTAAATGGGTTGAAGAATTCGACAAACAATTATTACAGTGGAACGCCATCGATGCGTCCAGCCTAATGGACCGGGTAAGCAAATCTATTGATGAAAACAAAATAAATTTACCTTTAACTATTATTTTTAAAGGATTTAAAAATAAAACACCTCAACTTCAGCACCTACTGGATTCTTTAGAGAGAAAAAATGTGAAAACGCATCTTGATTTACCAGATGCAATAAATAACAAAGTAAAAAAAACCTATGAAAACACAAATATCTCTGTTCAGAAATACGATGACAAGAACAAAGAGGTTACAACCTGCGCAAGATGGATACGAAAAAATTACCAACCAGGCAAACGTTTTGGAATTATTGTTCCAGATCTCAAAAACTATCGCTCCATTATGCAAAGAGAATTGGCTGCAGAACTATGTCCTGAATCCATTTATCCTGAAAAAAAAATAGAGCTCCCTTTCAATATATCCTTGGGTTCACCCCTTAGCGAAACTGCACCTATCAACTTAATTCTTCAGATTCTAAGAACTCCTAGCCCTGAAATTCTAGCTGGAAATTTCTATTCAATAATTAAAAGCCCGGTTTTTCATTTGGAAAAAATAACCTCTCTTGAGATTGAGACCAAACTTCGAAAACAAAGAAAATATTCCATTAATATTAATAAGTTTCCCCTGAGCCTTTATAAAGAAAAAGCACCTCAAATATTTAATTTAATAACCGCTTGGAAAAACTGGATATCTATAGAAAATAGTTTTTTTCCAAGCAAATGGGCCCAGTCTATTACCGAAATCTTGAAAAATATGAATTGGCCTGGAGAAGAAGAAAAACTAACCGAAAAAGAAAATCATATATTTGAATCCTGGAAAAAATGTCTGGATCAGCTTACTTCTTTAAACTCTATATTGGGCCGCATACAAAGAATCGAGGCTGTGGAGTATTTAATCAGTATTACTGAGAGATGTTTTTTTCCCGAAAAATCGAGGGATCATCTTATTCAGGTCATAAAATTAAGTGAGTCAAGAGAAATGAAGTTTGACCATACTTGGGTTGTCGGTTGTCATTTTGAATCTCTTCCCCCTTCCCCGGAACCAAATACACTTATACCATTGGAATATAGAAAAAAACATCAACTGCCGCACTCCAATGCCAAATGGGAACTTGAGAATAGCGAACAATTTCTGGAGAATATTTTTCACAATTCACCTGATATTGTCCTAAGTTATCCTTCACAAGAAGGAGATACCTTGTTGGAACCCAGTCCCATAATTAAAAACTTTCCAAAAACGAATGATTTCATTCTCCCTTCCTCTAGGATAAGAGATCAAATTTCTAATACCGTAAATATGGAGATTTTTCAGGAAGTCTCTCATTTACCCCTAATTGAAGAAGAAAAAAACCGTTTTGAAATGGGTCTAGGTAAAGGGGGTGCAAATTTATTAAAGTATCAAGCAGATTGTCCATTTCAAGCCTTTGCAAGAATTCGTCTTCACGCTTTAAATCCTGATATCCCCGATACCGATTTTGATTCCCTTCTCAGAGGAAAACTAATTCACCGAATTCTTGAAATATTCTGGAAAAAAGTTCGCACCCGAACTGAACTTGAAAGTTTAACCAAAACAGGAAAATTAAGTGCCTTATTAAGTGACACTATTCAGCATGCCATGGAAGAAATCTCTAAAGAAATAGCCAACCAAAATAAATTTTTAGAATTAGAAAAGGCTAGAAATCTTAAATTATTACTTGAGTGGCTAACAAAATTCGAATTAACCCGGGATGATTTTTCTGTTATGGAGCAGGAAAAAAAGATAGAGATCAAGCTAGATGGATTAAGTTTATCTTTAAGAATTGACCGTATAGATCAAACAACAGATAAAAAACAAATTTTAATCGACTATAAAACTGGTAACGCAAATCCGAGCGAATGGTTTACTGAAAGACTTTTATCCCCCCAACTTCCCCTCTATTCAAATCTTATTTCACCGATGGGTGTTTATTTTGCCCAAATTAAAAAGGGTGAAAGGGGTAAAAAGGATGGAATGGGAATGAAGGGAGTCCGGTATTTGGATAATAAAACTTCTTCCATCCAGTTTATGAAAATGAATAAGCCTCAAAAATTTTCGAAGATCATCGGAGAACCCACTTGGGAGAACCTTCTTGGTTATTGGAAAAATAAAACTAGTGACCTCGCCAATGAATTTTTATCTGGGCGACTGAGTATTAAACCAACATTGCAACAAATTACATGTAGAAACTGCGATTTAAAATCATTTTGCAGAATATGGGAATGGGAGCATGACAATGAAGGAAATGTTTTATGATTCCATCAGACCTTGACATTCGAAATCAGTCTTTAAACCCAAGGCAATCCTTTATTGTCGAAGCACCTGCGGGATCGGGCAAAACAGAACTTCTAATTCAACGCTATTTAAAATTGTTGGGGGGTGTCAGTCAGCCTGAGGAAATCCTTGCCATGACCTTTACCCGAAAAGCCGCAGGTGAAATGAAGGCGAGAATTATCGAAGCCTTGAATAGAGCTCAAGATATTTCTCCGCCAGAAAAAGCCCACCAGCAAACAACATGGAACCTAGCTAAAGTCGCCTTGGAACGAAACCAGAAGCTTGGTTGGAAATTATTGGAAAACCCCTCACGACTCAGAGTAGTAACAATCGATTCTTTTTGTTCTTTTCTAACCAAAAGGACGCCTCTTTTATCAAAAATAGGGGGCGCCACCGAAATTCAAGAAAATATTCAAGATTTGCATGCAACTACCGCAAAAAGAATACTTTCAAAAATGGAAAGTTCTAATTATCCCTATGCAGAACTGGTTCGTGCTCTACTCCAGCATTTAGATAATGATAAAAAAACCTTCATCAATCGTATTTCAGAACTACTGAATCTCCGGGATCAATGGATGATATCCTTTTTTGATAAATTTGAAAATATTAAAGAACATTTATTAGATAACACCCACAAAGAAAAACTGGAAAAAATCTACACTGAACTAATCGAAAAACATCTAACTAAAACTTTCCACCTATTTCCCGAATCTTTAAAAACTCCATTAATTACTTTTGGTGGCTATGCCGGAAAAAACTTAAATATTTACGATTCCGAAAATCCCATTACAGCTTTAAGTCAATTAGATTCTTTTCCAAATCCAAAAATCAAACAACTCAATCAATGGAAAGGAATTTCAAACTTTCTTTTGACAAGTACCGGTGAATTTAGAAAACGGGTGGACAGAAATCTTGGCTTTCCTGTCGATAATAAAGATATTAAAAACGACTTTAAAATTTATTTGGAATCCTTGACTGGTCTTAAACCCTTACTAAAAGGCCTTAATAAAATAAAACTTCTACCAGATCCCTGTTTTAGTGATTACGAATGGAACATTTTAAGGACTACACTACGCTTATTACCCGAACTTCAATCTCAACTTAAAAGCTTACTTCAAGAGAATAAATTAAGTGACTTTAGTGAAATTTCACTTGCAGCTCTAAAATCTTTTGGAAACGAACTAGAACCCACAGATCTCGGAAAATATCTGGATGACAAAATTCAACATATTCTGGTAGATGAATATCAAGACACTTCTTTTAAACAGGAAGAATTATTAAAAAAGCTGACCGCAGAGTGGGAACCTGACTCAGGCCGCACCCTATTTATAGTTGGGGATCCAAAACAATCTATTTACAGATTTCGTGATGCCGAGGTAGGGCTTTTCTTGAAAACTCAGAAAGAAGGTATTAATAATCTAAATTTGGACCAATTAACTCTAGAGTCCAATTTTCGTTCTCAACAAAGTCTAGTTGATTGGAACAATCGATGTTTCCAGAAAATCCTACCCGAAGAGGACAATCCAGATTCTGGTGCAATTGCCTTTTCTAAATCCACTGCGATTCACGCAAAGGAAGCTTATCCAGGGGTTGTCTTGCATCCTTTGGATCCAAAATTAAACCCAAGTCAAGCATCTCGATCTGAGGCCAAAGAGATTTCTAGAGTTATTAAAAAAATCCGCGGCGAATCTGCTGAAGCATCTATTGCAATCCTAGTTAGAAGCCGGATACATTTAAAAGAGATTATCCGGGAGTTGGAACTTCTTAAAATATCCTACAAGGCTGAATCTATATACAACTTGGCAGATCGTCCTGCAATCAGAGATCTATTATCTTTATTACGTGCACTTATTTTTCCCTTGGACAGAGTTGCTTGGCTATCCTTATTACGAGCCCCCTGGGCGGGGGTTTCGTTGTCAGATATTCATGCTTTATGTGTAAGCCAACCTGAAATACCTGTCTGGGAAATATTAAATAAAGATGAAAATAAAAAAAGGCTTTCCAAAAACGGGAAAATACAGATTAAAAGATTGATTTCTGTATTACTGCCGACAATACATGCCCTACCCTCAAACAACTTCCGCGAACTTTTGGAGAATTGTTGGATACGATTAGGAGGACCTGCTTGTCACAAAGGAACCTCGGAAACAGATATCGGTACTTTTTTCGATGAAGTAGAAAGATGTATTCAAAAAGGAGAACCAAATCAATTTGAACATTTTAATCAGGTCATCGAAAATTTGTATGCAAGTCCCTTGACCACGTCAAAAAATGCCATTCAGATAATGACAATGCATAAGGCTAAAGGGTTAGAGTTCGATTATGTTATTCTTCCGGGATTAGGTAAAAAATCTCAAAATGATAGCAAACGACTTGTTTTCTGGATGCCATATGGTCAAGAACTCCTTTTAGCACCTCTGGAAGCAAAAGGAGAAAAAAAATCTCGCCTATATAATTTTCTAGCCGAAATAGATAATGAAAAAGATGAGCATGAAATGCTTCGACTACTTTATGTTGCTACAACCCGCGCTAAAAAACAGCTTCATCTTTTAGGAAAAACCAAAGTTACCAATGATGAAATGATACCGGAGTCCAATTCATTACTGGAAAGCCTTTGGCCTTTCCTGAAAGACGACTGGTGTAAGGAGACAAAACTTGAAGAAAAATTATCAAAACAAGAAGAGGTTAAACCTTCTGCTGAAATGTATCCTATAGAACGAATTCCATCTGGGTACGAACCGCCAGAACCTTTATCATCAATCCATAGCACCGTTATTAGCGAAATTGAAGAAGAAAAAGAGATTTTTCCTTTTCTTTGGGCTGGGACTGCAGCACGTTGTATTGGTAATGTTTTACATCGAGTTCTAGAAACTATTGCTAAAGAAGGATTAGATAAATGGATGTCAAGTCGTATAAAAATGATGGCCCCTCAATTACGAATAGCGCTGCTAGGAGAGGGGCTACCTTTTGACCAGGTTGATGAAGCACTACATTTAACTATAACCGGATTGCAAAACACATTAGAAGATACCAAGGGACGTTGGATCCTTTCTAGTCATGAACAAAGCCATGCAGAGTACTCTTTGACATTATTTTTAGAAAATCGATTTATCCGGAATGTTATAGACCGTACTTTTATTGAAAATAAAACACGATGGATTATTGATTACAAAACAAGTCGCCATGAAGGTAAAGGTCTAGAAAGTTTCTTAAAAAGAGAGGCAGAACGCTACAAACCGCAGCTCAGTCGCTATGAAGCTTTATTTAAAGAATACGGCGAAACATACCCGATCAGAAAGGCATTATATTTCCCGTTAATAAAAGAATGGGTAGAAATTTAAATCTAATCAAGAATATAGCTAGAAGAAAGTGCCCAAATAAAGTGATTGTAACTTTTAAGTATAAAAATGATATCAAAAATTAGCTATTCAAATATTTCCATAGGTTATGCTTAAAAAGACTTCGAATGAAAAAAAATTAGTTGTACTGATTGGAGATGGTTTACGACACCAACATTTCTTATTTCAGTTAAATTCCAAGCATAATATTTCAGCTGTGTTTATCGAAAAATCTGAATATCCACAACCTATTGCAAAAACAGAAAATGAAAAAAATGCCTGGACATGGTTTTTTGAAAGAAGAAAGGTTTTTGAACATGAAACCATTAGTCCAACCTTAAATATAAAAACTCTAAATAATCCTGATATTTTTTACGTAAAAAATAACGGACTAAATTCATTAAAGACTCTTACTAAGCTTAAAGAGATATCACCTGATTTTATAGCTTGCTTTGGAACGGGAATATTGCATGAAAAAATATTATCTAATTTTCCAGGTTGTATTTTTAATCTTCATGTTGGGATACCCGCATATTACAGAGGTTCCTCTTGTAATTTCTGGCCGATTTACAATAGTGATTTAAAAAACTTAGGAGCTACTGTTCATAGAATTGAAAAGGGAATTGATACAGGAAAAATTGCTGGAGCAAAGCTTATTACTTTGGAACCTACAGATAACGAACAAACATTAGCATGGAAAACCATACATGTAGGAACGCAGGTAATGTTAGATACTATCGATAAATGGAAACTAGAAATGCTCCATCTAAAAGAACAAAAACAAATTGGAACACTTTATAAAATGAAGGAGTTTAATCCAGCAGCAATTGTAAAAGTAAAAAAAATGGTGGAATCAGGAGAATTAAAATCACAAATAGAAAAACTTATAGCCTGACACCATCCAGCCTGCAGCTTATATTCCACAAAAATTTTGATGGGTAAGCAAGTCTTCAACAAAACCTATTTGGAATTAGATTTAAATTTATCAAAGATCAATTCCCCCTAGTAAGAAAATTAGATTTAAAGGGCTCTCCGCTGAGTTTCCTAGCCTTATTTTGTAGCACGACACTTTTTTTTCTGTTTCATTTTTAGGCAGAGTTATTTTTTTATTTGTATTATTTTTTCCTTAACATCTTATTTTATAAGCGTTAACAGAGCTTAGTTACCTGTTGGCACGTAACTTGTAATTACCTTCTTATATAACGAAAGAGTTTTAACTTTTCTTTTCAAACTAAGGCAACTATGAACAAGATTGAAATTTTAAAATCTATAAAAGATGGATTAAAAATAAAAGAAGAAATTACTCGTTTTGCAAAAGAGGGGTGGAAGTCAATCAGCGAAGACGACATTCAACGTCTCAAATGGTTTGGGTTATTTTTGCGCAATCCGACCCCCGGCTATTTCATGCAGCGAGTGCGTATTCCCAATGGTATTTCTTTTTCATATCAGATAAAAGCTTTATGTTCCATTGCTAAAAACTTTGGGAATGGCATCATCGATATCACCACACGCCAGCAAGTCCAGTTGCGTAATTTAAAGATCGAAGATGTTCCTGAAATTTTTACCATTCAGGAAGGGGTAGGTATCACCTCGATTCAGACTGGACTGGACAACGTTCGAAACATTATGGGTTGTCCTGTAGCGGGATTGAGTTCAAAAGAAAAGGTCGACGGTTATTCACAAGTTAAAGCATTGACCAAATATATATCGGGCAACTCTGAATTCTCAAATCTGCCTCGAAAACTCAACATTGCCATTACTGGTTGTTCCGATGATTGTATCCACGCAGAAACTCAAGACTTGGCATTGGTCCCCGCCGTTCAGGAATTGGGTGGTAACACAGTTTATGGTTTCAATATTTTAGTGGGTGGAAAGCTGGGTTCAGGCGGTTACCGTATTGCCACACCACTAGATGTGTTTGTGATACCAGAAGATGTTGTTAAGGTTTGCTCGGAAATCATTCTTTTGTTCCGCGACCATGGTAGTCGTGAAATTCGTAGCAAAAACAGGCTGGCGTTTCTTATAGAAGAATGGGGTGAAGCAAAATTTAGGAAGGCTTTGCAGGAAAAATTGAATGATAAGCTAACACCTTCTGGAGTCGATTTAAGAAGTAATCAAAAGTCGGAGCATATTGGTATCTACAGGCAAAAGCAGTCATCGTTGAGCTATGTTGGGTTAAAAGTTCCGGTAGGAAGGATTCATGCCGATAAGTTACAGGATATTGCCCTTATTGCAGAAAAGTATGGAAATGGTGAGATTCGATTTTCACATTCCAATTCTCTGATTATTCCAAATGTTCCGGATCAAAAACTAGGGGATTTGCTGGAAGAACCTCTAGTTAAAGAATTTACTTATCATCCTTCCAGTATCATGAAGGGATTGGTCAGTTGCGTGGGTATTGATTATTGTCATCTAGCAACGATTGAAACTAAGTCTCGTGCTTTACAGGTAGCTAAGGAATTAGAGGATAAATTGCCTGATACGGAATCGATTAATATGCATTGGTCGGGATGCCCGGCGGGTTGTGGAAATCATCTCGTAGCGGATATTGGCTTATTGGGTAAAAAAATAAAACAAGGAAACGAGGTTGTGGATGCAGTTGATGTTTTTATGGGAGGCCGCACAGGTATTGACCCCAAACTTGCAACAAAAGTAATGGAGGATGTGCCCTGTGATGAGTTAGCGAAAGTTTTACAGCATATGGTTCCATACCACACGAGGGAAAAAATGCATCCAATTAAAGGGAAGAAATACAAACGTAACTGGAAAAAGGCTTCACTAGCAATTCCTTTAGAAGAATCTTCAAGTTCCGAAAAAATAAAGCCAAGGAACCAAAATATAGATATTAAACCATTGTCTTACAATACTGAAGACACAGTAAAAATTTTGAACTCCAAAGGCTGGAAGAAAAATTCTGATGGATGGCTGGAAAAGGAGATAAGTTATGATTGAAAATTACATTCAAATATCAAGCAAAACCATTATGTATCAAACCTTGGATTCCATGCATTCGTTTTACAATTTCTCTTACTAGTATTATTATAAATGGGATGCTTCAAACAGCATCAATAATTCCTCAACCCTTCCCTTCGTTTAGAGGAAAAAATGGATAAAAATATTGAATCAATAATTAATAGTGCCGATGTATTGTTTATGATGCTAGGGGGGGTAATGGTCTTCGCTATGCATGGCGGCTTTGCCTTTCTCGAAGTAGGTACGGTTAGAAAGAAAAATCAAATCAACGCATTAGTAAAAATTCTTGTTGACCTTGCCTTGTCGACATTGGTTTATTTCTTTGTTGGTTTTTCAATTGCTTATGGAATCAACTTCTTCCTCCCCGCAAAAGAATTACTTGGAGAGAAACAAGGCTATGAATTAGTACATTTTTTCTTTTTGCTTACCTTCGCGGCAGCAATCCCCGCAATTATTTCTGGTGGTATTGCTGAGCGAGCTAAATTCTGGACTCAAGGTTTAGCTGCTGCCATATTTGTTGGGATCGCCTACCCACTATTCGAGGGCATGGTATGGGGAAAAATTACGTTTCTGGGTCAACCTGATTCATGGTTAGCTAAAATTTCAGGGGGAATCCCTTTTCACGACTATGCAGGCTCAGTTGTCGTTCACTCCATGGGAGGATGGATAGCTCTAGCTGGTATTATTGTTCTGGGTCCGCGATTGGGAAGATGGGACTCCGAAGGTCGCAGTCGCCCTATCCCTATTAGCAACATTCCTTTCATGGCATTAGGAACATGGATGCTATGCATTGGTTGGTTTGGGTTTAATGTCATGTCAGCGGCAACCCTACAAGGAATTTCCGGTTTAGTGGCAATAAACTCATTATTTGCAATGGCTGGAGGAATAATAGCGGCTTTAATTATTTCCGATAATGATCCTGGTTTTATTCATAATGGAGCACTTGCTGGTTTGGTTTCCATTTGCGCTGGTTCTGATCAAGTCCATCCAATAGGTGCCTTGGCAACCGGAGCCGTAGCGGGTTTTATTTTTGTAAAAGGTTTTATATGGGAACAGGAAAAATTAAAAATTGATGACGTGCTGGGAGTCTGGCCTTTGCATGGGTTGGCAGGCTCATGGGGTGGCATTGCTTGCGGTATCTTTGGGCAGGAAGCCTTGGGCGGAATGGGAAAAGTAAGTTTTATTGCGCAATCGATTGGTAGCCTGGCTGCCATTATTTTGGCCCTATTTTTTGGATTTACTGTTTATAAAATTCTTGATGCAACTGTCGGGATTCGCCTTACAAAAGAAGAAGAGCAAAAAGGCTCAGACCTTACACTGCATAAAATTGAATCCTACCCAGAGGATAAAAGTAGCCGCTTCTAACAATTTAAGAATTACTTATAAAATAAATTTGCCTTTTGCACTTAGAATCCCCATCCCATTTAAAATTAAGGGGTTATCAAAATAAACTCTTTAATAATTATAGGGTTGACAGTAAATCCTCCCACCTTATATACTTCGGCCTCTTAGCAGGATTCTAGGGGAGAGTGGTATTATAATAAATACAGACAGTTCACTTATTTTTTCCCATCCCGTAGCAATTATTCCTGATAAATTTATGACAGGAATGTGCTGATATTCTTGAGGCTTAATCATGGAAACCAATCCTTTGGTGACAGAAGAAGAAGAACAGATTGATCTGGCACCAACTGAGGAAATCATAAAAAAGTTGCCGGACAATTCGCGAGGCTATCTAATTCCAACTTTGGATAAAGTTCAAAATGTCTATCGGTTTCTTCCTGACCCAGCGATGGAATTATTGATGGAATTCTTTAATGTTTCTCGTGCCGAAATATATGGGGTTATCTCATTTTACCCCCAACTTAGGATTACTGAACCTGGTAAATATATTATTAAACTATGCTATGGAACAGCTTGTTTTGTTAAGGGAGCACCCATTATTAATGAAAAAATTCACGACAAATACCATATAAAACCAGGCGAAACTGACAAATCAAAATTATTCACTTTACAGACCGCTTCATGTCTTGGAAACTGTGGGGCTGCGCCCATGGCCATTATCGGTGAAGATACTTACGGTACAATTGATCCCGAAAAAACGTTCGACATACTTTCGGAATACAAAATGGATGACGAAGAAACGCCTGTTACAGAGGAGGTAGGATGAGTACCGTTGAAAAGAAAATTCTCAACGTAAAAATCAATGGCGAAGAGACCACCGTTCCGGAGGGGACAGTTGTTCTTGAAGTTTGCAAGCAAAATGATGTTGAGGTTTCAAATCTTTGCTACAACCGCAAACTAAAACCTTTTGCCGCCTGTCGGACCTGCATGGTTGAGACTGTTGTCGATGGAAAAAAAGAACTAGTTTACTCCTGCACACAACCTGTTGCCGAAGGAATGGAAATCAACACAGCGACAGAGGAAACCGATCGTTACAATAAAGCCTGCCTCGAAATGCTTCTTGTGGAACATCCGTTAGATTGTCCCATTTGTGACAAATCGGGGGTCTGCCCTCTGCAAGATAACACTGATTTGCTCCAGCTTTATGATGGTCGATTCGAAACCCAAAGACGAAACGAACCTAGTATTAAAACGAACCCAATCATCGAGTTTTATCTTAACCGCTGTATCATGTGTGGCCTTTGCGTGAGAGCCTGTGATGAAATTCAGGGTGTCCAAGCCCTGGACTTCCATAAACGTGGAATGAGTGTAGGTATTGGAACGGCAAATGACGAGCCACTGGATTGTGAATTCTGTGGACAGTGCATAACGGTTTGCCCTACCGGTGCTTTAATGGATATGACATCAGAAGCTAGAGGCTTGGCAGCGATGTTCACTGAAACTCATTCGACCTGCAATTACTGTTCGTGGGGTTGCACAGTAAAACTTGAAACGAAAAAAGGCGAAGTCATTCGAATTGAAGCCGATGAAAACTACGACATCGGAATAAACGAAGGCAACCTTTGCGCAAAAGGACGATTTGGTCATGGCATCATTCATAATGATCAACGAATTGAAAATCCATTAATGAATATAGGAGGAGATTTTCAGGAAATCACCTGGGATGAAGCACTCCGAACTATAGCTGATCGGATGCAAACCACAGTTAACCGCAGTGGTCCAAACAGCCTTGCTGCAATTGGCTCCGAAAAACTGACTAATGAAGAAAACTATTTATTACAAAAATTATACAGAAACATTTTGGGATCGAATCAACTAAATAACCTCGCAAATATCAGGGCTCCTTACTTAAATCAATTTATGTTGGATTGTTTTGACAACGGCATCTCTTCACAATCCATAACCAAACTACAAGAAGCAGATGTAGTTCTGGTTTTCAATTCAGATCTTCCTTCAGAATATCCTGTGGGAGGAAACTCTGTCCGATTTGGTACGATCTTTAACAACACAGATATCCTGATTGCCAACCCAAGGCGAGTAGTCTTTGAAAGCGAAGCCAAAGTGGATGTGCGCCTAACATACAAGCATGGTGCAGACTTGGCCGTAGCTTCTAGACTTACAAGAATTATTATCGATAATAAATTGATTGACATTGAGAAAGCAAAGGCCTCTGTCGACAATTTTGATGAACTCGTTAAGTCCCTATCAAACTATACAGCCAAAAATACAGAAAAGTTAACGGGTCTTCCAAATGATGTCCTTACTCTAGCAGCAGAAAAATTTGCGCGTGATGCGGATAAATTCGTTCTAATTGGCAACGATGTCTTAGACACTGGCCAAGGAGAAGAAGTTTTAAATGCTCTTCTCAATCTTTGTACCTTGGTCAACTTTGGTAACAAAGGAAGTGTCAGCATCTACCCACCCAGAGAGCATTGTAATTCGCAGGGTGTTAATGATATGGGGCTTACACCTGAGTTTCTGCCAGGTTACCAACCGGCAAGTGGAGACAAAAAATCCGATCTGTTTGAAAGTTGTAAAGACGGGACCACCAAGTTTTTATATATCGCAGGAGAAGATCCTATTGGGTCTTTTTATAGACCTCAACTGGTCAAAGAGGCGCTCAAAACCGTTCCGTTTTTAATTGTTACAGATATTTTCATGACGGAGACGGCCAAAATGGCAGATTTGATTCTTCCCTCTTCCACATATGCAGAGAAAGATGGAACATTTACGAATATGTCTCGACATGTTCAAGGAGTTGCATCTGCCGTTCTACCCCAAGGTACTTCAAAACCCGACTTTGATATTTTGATTGAATTGGCAGAAACATTAGGGAAACCATTTGAGCATTCTACTCTTTTTGAAATTCAGCAGGAAATTGAACAAGCAGCACCCATTTATCAGGGAGTTTTTCCTGGTAAAGAATCAAAACAGTGGATTCCTGCTACATCAAACAAAAAACCTGCATTGAAGGTTAATTCTACTGAAAATGCATCTGAGGTAAATCACGAAAATTATCCGTTCACACTGCAAACTAACAATCATATGTTCCATATCGGAAGTTATAGCCAGCATGCTAAGGCATTAGTCGATATAGGGCCTGAATGCATCGCTGAAATCCATCCTGAAGATGCAAAAGGGTTAGGGGTTTCTTCTGGAGATGAAGTTATCATAGAATCTTCGAGCAATAAGGTCCAAGTGAAAATTAAAACTACAAAAATAACAAGTCCAGGCATGATTTACGTTCCGAAGAACTGGCCTGAGGTTGCTATCAACGATTTACGCAATGGTGAAGAGGGTTTAATACAAGTAAAAGTATCCAAATCCAGTTAATACACACAAACTAATTTCAAGCTATGACTGACTTAAAAGAGAATCTGCATACCGATCATATGGTCCTGAACATGGGCCCATCGCATCCTGCGACCCATGGGACGGTAAAATTTCTACTGACTTTAGATGGAGAAACTGTTGTCAATCTGGATGTAGAAATTGGGTATTTACATCGCGGTTTTGAAAAAATGTGTGAAAGTGTTACCTATGCAAACGTTTTTCCATATACCGACCGATTGAACTACTGCTCTGCAATCATGAATAATATCGGGTTTGCATTGGCTGTAGAGAAATTATGTGACATTGAAATAACAGAACGTTGTAAATACATTCGTGTTGTGACTAATGAACTCGCACGAATTTCGGATCATTATACTAATATTGCTGCAGCCGCATTGGAGCTTGGGGCCCTGACTGCCTTCATCTATTTTGTAGAAGCAAGGGAAATTGTCTGGGATTTACTCGAAAAGGTTTGTGGCGCACGCCTTACTTCCAACTATATCCGCATTGGTGGTTTGATGTGTGACCTACCTCCAGGGTTTGATGATGATCTAAAAGCTGCTTATCCTAAATTAGATGATCTTTTTGAAGATGTAGATAAATTACTCACTAAAAACAGAATATTTATTGATCGCATGGAAAATACGGGTGCGATTCCTGTAGAAAGTGCTATTTCATGGGGTTTTACAGGTCCCTGCTTAAGGGCAGCAGGCGTGGATTATGATGTGCGTAAAAATCATCCTTATCTCTGTTACGACAAACTCAACTTTGACATTCCTCTGGGCAAAACGGGAGACAATTTTGACCGGTATTTAGTTCGCATGGAAGAGATCAAGCAGAGCCTTAAAATTATTAAACAAGCTATGCGTGATATGCCTGATGGCCCTATTAATGTCGATCACCCCTATTTAAGAAATCCTGCCAAACCCGATGTATACAAACGAATGGAGGAAATGATCGCCCATTTTAAAATGGTTATTGATGGATTAAAGCCTCCTGTTGGAGAAGTATATTTCCCCACGGAAGCTGCCAATGGCGAACTTGGTTTCTATATAGTAAGTGATGGCTCCGGCAAACCTTATAAATGCCGTGTCCGACCCCCATCCTTCACTTTAACGCAAGCCATGCCGGAAATGTGCGAAGGAGGTATGCTAGCAGATATTATACCCACATTCGACATGATCAACATGATTGGCGGCGAATGCGATCGCTAGTACTCTTATTTAAGAAAACCAACCCTAAAATTATCAGTTAGCAACTACGCCCTGTCGTTTTAAAATCCGGTTTAATAGAGATTAATAGTCATTCTGGGAGGATTTGACCGAAACAAGTATGATTTAAATACTTATTTTGGCGACTTCGCTCGCCTTATAGATATTTGGGGCATTGAAGTTACGGGTCAGCTGGGACGTCCTGGGATATGGACTAGCACTTCTTTCTTTATCTTTGGATTCTATATCCTTCGCCCATTTAATAATAGGCTGGGATTTACGGAACGCCTTGTATTAGGCATGTAACGATAAACCTGACTTCCGTAGTTGAACTACCCCTGGGATGTTTGTGAAAGTTAAAATTCTAAATACAATCAAAGTCGCTAAAATATAAGGCAGCTTTAAATTTTAAAAAACATCTCTTGAAACTCCGCGCTCTCGCCCACGCCCACCAGGAGTACGACCCAGCGATGAGGTGAAAACATCTCCCTGTTGTACTAAACCATCGTGTGCGGTGCGGATGGTACCAATTCTATTTTCTTTAATTTCATTGGCAGCTTCATCAATAAGCTCTTCCTCTTTCTTTTCAGCCTCACTCTTTTTTGGTGCTTCGTCTGTATTTTCAGTTTTAGCAGCAACCTCCTGCGGCTCAGAATCACTTTCAATGGCCAGGTCTTCGGCTTCTGCTTCTTTCATGGAACCTTTAAAGTTTTTGATACTACGACCAAAAGCAGACCCTATCTCCGGAAGTTTTCCGGCGCCAAAAATAATCATAATAATTATTAAAATAACCATTAATTCTGGAAAACCAATTCCCATCATAAGACTATCTCCTTAAGACTGTTTTATCGAATAAGTCTAACAAAATAAGAACTTAATTGACAGAGTTTTAGAGCTAAACTCAGAAAAAATACAATTATTAGCCCTCCCCTAACAACTTTAATGCAAAGTTGACCACAATTTCTATTCAGTTTATATTACTGATTCGCAAATGAATAATAACCAATAAGCTTTTAAATTTGGACTGTACTAATGAATAATGATGTTCCCCTCGACATTGAAAAACTGGTTTCCGATAAAATTGATAAGGGTGTTGCTGGTTCCAGCCTTTGCCTAGAGAATCGTAAACTTGGCGATGACGGCGTTTTAAAATTATCTAATTTAGAGATTTTATCTGAAGTTATCTGTCTAGAATTAGGTGAAAATAATATTAGTGATGAAGGTGTGCATACATTGTGTAACTCCCCCTATATAGAAAATTTGAAAACCTTAAATTTAAAATCGAATAACATCACTGAATTAGGGGCACAATCTTTAGCGAACTCACCTAAATTAAAAAAACTGGAGCATTTAATTCTTAAATTTAATCGAATTGGGGAAATGGGGGCTAGTTATTTAGCTCAATCGGAAACTCTGACAAATTTAAGTACTCTTGATCTTTTTCGGAATAGAATTGGGGATACTGGCACTAAAATTATAAAAAAATCTAAAATCTTCCGAAGTGTGAGCCGAATGAGGCTTGACTAAAGTTGATGGATTTATCTAAAGTATTTCCCCGCAGTCCAAAGCAAAAAATGGCTGGTTTAGTCCATTTAGGCCGAATGATTGACAAAGGCCGTGCATATAAAGAAAAAAAACTAGCAGATTATATTTATCCCTGCCCCCTTGATAAAATTATTTTAAATTTTTTATGTATCGAAGCGGATACATTCGCAAATATAACTGTCGAAAAAAAAGATGAGGAAATCAGTAACTGGGTTAAAGAGTTAATTAAGTCTAAAACACCGAACGATTTGGTTTTGATTAACAAAATAATTCTTGAAAAAAAACCCGATTCTGAAGATCGTCTAAAATACTATAATAAAACAAGGGATAAAATCGATCCATCAAGGTCTGACCTAACAACATGGGTAGACCTTATGGATCTTGAAGAAGGACGTTTTCCTCCAAAAGTTTCTTAAGACTAATCCGTAAGGCAAGCTCCTGCCTAAAGGTTAAAATTCTTCTAATGCAAGACTCACGACAACAAAAAAACCACGGAAGGTTTAGCAAAACCCAAGCAACAAAAAAATCAAAACTAAAAAAGATTTTGCGTGTTAATTTATTCTCCGGTTTTCTTTTTTGCCTATCAACTGGGCTTATTGGTGCTGTTTTTATTTATTTTTACTACTCCAGAGACCTTCCTGACGTTGGCAAGCTTAAAGATCATCAACCCAGTACCATCACTCAAGTCTATTCAGCCGACAACGAAAAAATTGCGGAATTTTATATCGAAAAAAGAATCATAATTGCCTTGGAAGATATTCCATTGTCATTGAAACAGGCCACCCTAGCAGTAGAGGATTCAAACTTTTATTCCCACTTCGGGATTGACCCCAAAGCTATTTTTCGAGCATTTATAACAAATTTGAAGGCTGGGCATATTGTAGAAGGAGGTAGCACTATTACTCAGCAGTTGACTAAAACAATGTTTTTATCTAGAGAGAAATCCCTTCCAAGAAAAATTAAAGAAGCAATTTTGGCATTGCGCTTGGAGCTTGTTTTTTCTAAAGATGAAATTCTTGAAATGTATCTAAATCAAATTTATTACGGTCATGGCACTTATGGTGTAGAGGCCGCTGCCCGAAACTATTTTGCAAAAAGTGTGAAAGATCTGACCATTGCGGAATGCGCTATGATTGCGAGTTTACCTAAAGCACCCAATAATTATTCACCCTATAGAAATCCAAAGAAAGCCCTAAAAAGAAGAAACCATGTGATCCGTCGAATGGCTGATATCTCATTCATAAGCAAGGAACAAGCAAAATTCTTTATGGAGGAAGAATTTAATCTAGGTAAGGTAGAAAAAATGTTAAATAAAGCCCCCTATTTCGTAGAACATGTCCGACGTATTCTTGAAGAGAAATTTGGGAGTAATAAACTTTACCGAGCGGGCTTAAAGGTATACACCACTCTCGACATAAAAATGCAGGAAACAGCACAACGAACAATTAAAAAGAATTTGCTCGTTGCAGACAAACGATACGGTTATAGAGGCCCTATTGGAACAGTAGATATTTCCCGAGGAGAATTAACAGTCCAAAACACTATGATTAGACAAAATGGTTTTGTAGATGGAAAAGGCATTAAAATTGGCAATACCATTTATGGAACTGTGATGTCAGTGGGTAGTACTCAAGCGCGGGTTATTTTGGGGGCAGAAGATGGATATATACACATAAACGATATGAATTGGGCCCGCAAACCTAACCCCAACCTAGATGGTAGATGGGTAAAAATTAAAAAACCAAGTGAAGCTATTACACCTGGAAATTTGATAATGGTTAAAGTGCTCGGCAGAAAACAAGATGGTTCCGGTTGGTCTCTTGCCTTGGAACAAGAACCTGAAGTTGAAGCAGCACTCATTAGCCTCTCCCCTTTAACAGGCCAAGTTAAATCTATGGTAGGTGGTTATGATTATAATAAAAGCCAGTTCAATCGAGCTGTGCAGGCTATCCGTCAACCAGGCTCTGCTTTTAAACCAATTATTTATGCGGCCGCCGTAAATCAAGGCTACGGTCCTTCCAGCATAATTATTGACTCCCCTATAATTTTCAAAGAAAAAAAGGACGCCTTTGAAAAATGGAAGCCTGTAAATTTTGAGGAAAAATTTTATGGGCCAACATCTTTGAGAGAAGCATTAGCCCACTCCAGAAACGTAGTAACCGTAAAGTTAATGCAAAAAATTGGGATAAAAAGCACAATCCGGTTGGCAAGAAGTTTGGGAATCACCACCAATCTTGAAGAAAATCTATCAATTGCTTTAGGCTCATCCGGTACAACTCTTTATGAACTCACATCCGCTTATTCAGCATTTGCGAACTTGGGCAACATGACTAAACCTACGGTTATTAGAAATATTAAAAGTAGACAAGGAAAATTATTATTCACTGCTGAACCTGAAACGACGCAACCCATTTCCTCCGAAACAGCGCATATAATGACAAGTTTAATGCAGAGTGTTGTCCAAAATGGAACGGCAAAGAAAATCAAATCTTTAAAACGACCTGTTGCTGGAAAAACAGGAACTACTAATAACTATGTAGATGCATGGTTTATAGGTTATACACCTGAATTAGTAACAGGAGTATGGGTGGGGAACGACAAAGATAAACCACTAGGAAGAAACGAAACAGGTTCGAGAGCTGCAATTCCAATTTGGTTACAGTTTATGCAAAAAGTTTTGGCAAACAAGCCCAAAATAAACTTTCCCGTTTCAAGTAATATTCAATACATTAAGGTTCAATCAAAATCAGGAAAGCCCGCTAAATATAGGGATACCAGTTCAAGTTTTGAATTATTTTCACAGGACTTCCTCCCAGAAAAAGAACAGCCATTTATCATACAAACACAACAATCGGCAGAGACCTTTCAATAACAAATAGCTTTAATTTTCTTCAACAATCTTCTTTTTTCTCACTGTTAAAGCAAATATATTTTTTTCGGAATCACCTGATTCCAACAGATTAGTTTTCCCGGTCACCCCAGGATAATTATTCACCATAATTAAACTATCTCTAAGCTTTAAACGATTATCGGCTCCTGAAATAATACTTTTAAATATTATCCCAGCTGCATCATATGCTTGAGCAGATAAATGAGATGGAGACTCACCATAGTTGTTTTGAAATTGTTCCACAAAACTTTTAACTCCATCCTGATGGGAATCTAAATAAAACCCATCTACAAAATAATTTGATTTTAGATACTTACCCACCATCTTGATCAAATCAGGTGAATTCCATCCATTGGCTCCTAATAGGGTTAATCTATCAACATTATAAAAAGCCAATTGAGGTATAATTAAACCAACTTTATCATAGACACCGGGAATAAACATTGCGTCGTAACCTAGTTCGAGTGAAGCCTTAAGGTTTTCAATTTTATCGTTAAACCGGTGTTCCATATCCACTCTTGGCCGCGATAATATAGTTGGATCGCTAAAGTCTTTGGGGTCTTTATTTCCCAATATTTGTTTTCTGGTTATTTGTTCAAGGTCATCATCCGCAAGGCCACCCAACGCCAAAATCTGATTTTTAAAATCGTTTTGAGATCTGTCGTAGCTTGAAACACCAACAACCTCACCACCAAAACTTTCAACTGCTTTTAAAAATTCATCCTTTAACTCTTCACCAAATGGCTCCATAGGATAAAGAACAACAAATCTTCTTAATTTAAGCGTATTGATAGAGTATTCAGCTAAAAATCGAGCTTGTATTTTACGCGTCAAGGCATTTCTAAAAATATAAGGGCTTGTTTCTACCAGACCTGCCGAAGATGCTGTGGGAGAGAAAACGGGTAATTTAAATAAATCAGCAACATCGGCCGATTGTTTAATTTCATCACTTAATAAAGGACCAAGCACGCCAACTGTTTTTGGGTTTCTGGCTAAATTTTTTAAAATCTCTTCAACCCCAATAGACCCAGAAGAATTTTTAACATTTAAAAATATTTCATCCCTCGAGGCCTCAGGAAGGCGGTTGTACGCTAGCTGGATTCCCTGCAAAACTTTTTGGCCCGTGGCAGCAAGTTTTCCCGTCAGGGGTAAAACCACGCCCACATTAATTTGTGAGCCATTATCAGTTTGTATTATCTTCAATTCCCTTTTTAAAGTTTCTCCTTCTTTATGTTCGGGGAATTCATACAAAAACTTTTCGAGCACAGACTTATACCCTTGAATATCTCTCTTTTCTCTATGCAAGGATAGTTTTTTTAGCAAGAGAAGATCAGCCGGGAAACCTTTTTCATATTTTTGAAGCAATGATGAAAGAACCCTTTCTCCAATCTCACCATCAATCATTTCTGTAGTAAGTTTAAAAGCCTGCTTACTCATCTCCCTATCGTCAGTCTGCGCATAAACCTTTTTTAGTTTTGAGATTGCTTTATCAAAACCAAACCTCATCCCATCCAAGCGGGCAAGAAAATATAATGACTTCCATTTTTTCTTTTTATCTATTGATTTCCGAATTACAGTAATAAAAAGTTTCTCAGCTGCATCAAATTTTCCAATCTCAAAATTACAAACTGCCATATTAAATTTTATATCATTAATAAGCAGGATCTTTGGATCCTCATTTAAAAGCATTTGATAAAAGCCTAATGCAGTGGAAAATGATTTCGCATTTTGATCAATTAATCCAAGACGAAAAAATGCTTTAGACCTTCTTTTCCCTTTTATAAATTTCTCAAGATAAGTGTGGTAAAAAGGTTTTGCGGCCATAAATTTGCCTGAATGAAACAAGTTTTCAGCTTCCATGAATGATTTGCCATAAGCTCCTTTACCTAGGGTTTCATATTGCTTTTGGCTAGAAAAATTTGAATGTTCTAATTGCGCATCTGACTGGAAGGGATAGATCAAATAATAGATAAAAATGAATATGATCGTTACATGTTTTTTGTAACTGTTTTGTGAGGAAAGGATTGTCATTTTAGAAGGGAAAGGTATTTTTGATATTTTTTGGCCTACCTCGTAATAAATTTTTTTAATTTGTCTTTTTATTAATATAGGGTCCTTTCAATATTAACTCCTTCATCGTTCAAATGATGACCCTAAATATGACCAGTTGGCATTATGCTAAAAATTTATTTAGGCAGCCTGGATTTTAAAGATCAATCCCCAAATGTTTCTGCGTAGAGTTTGAGTCTCAAGGCATTCAGCTTGATAAAGCCATCCGCATCATTTTGACTGTATCCATGGTTATCCTCAAAGCTGGCTATATTTTGGTTATACAAAGATTTTTCAGCCTTTCTACCCATAACTGTGCAGTTTCCCTTATATAGTTTTAGGCGTACTTCACCGGTGACATGGATTTGGGATTGATCCACCGTTTGTTGAATAAGCTTTCTCTCAGGTGAGAACCAGAACCCGTTATAGATCATACGCGCATAACTGGGAATCAGAGAATCGCGTAAAAACGTTACTTCACGATCTAAGGTAATGGATTCAATAGCCCGGTGAGCCTGATGCAAAATAGTACCACCTGGGGTTTCATAAATACCGCGTGATTTCATTCCGACAAATCGGTTTTCGACAATATCAATTCGTCCAATTCCATTTTCTCCACCATATTGATTGAGTCGTTCTAATAATTTTGCAGGACTCAATTTTTCTCCATTGACCGCTATAGGGTTCCCCGCCTCATATTGGATTTCAATAATAGTTGGCTTATCGGGCGCTTTTTCAGGTGAAGTGGATAACAAAAACATGTCATCGTCGGGACCCTCCCAAGGGTCTTCCAGAACACCGCCCTCGTAGCTGATATGAAACATATTTCGATCCATGCTATAGGGCTTTGCTTTTGTGACCGGCACAGGGATGCCATGAGCTACTGCATAATCAATCAATGCAGTTCTTGAGTTCAAGTCCCATTCTCTCCAAGGAGCAACAATAATAATTTCAGGGTTCAATGTATGGTACGCCAATTCAAAACGCACCTGATCATTACCTTTTCCTGTAGAACCATGTGAAACGCCATCTGCCCCTTCCTTCTTTGCAATTCGCATCTGCTCTTTGGCTATCAAAGGTCTCGAAATTGATGTTCCTAAAAGATAGTTATGTTCGTAAAACGCATTAGATCTCAACATAGGAAAAACATAGTCTTTAACGAACTCTTCGCGTAAATCTTCGATATAAACTTTACTGGCCCCCGTTGCTAAAGCTTTTTCCCGGACCGGATCTAACTCCTGTCCTTGGCCTACATCTGCGGCAAATGCAATTATCTCGCACCCATATTTTTCCTTAAGCCATTTGATTATGACCGAAGTATCCAATCCTCCGGAATAAGCCAATACAATTTTTTTAATCGAGTTTTTCATAGTTATTTTTTAATTTAGCTAAGTTTTTTTAGTAAATAACACGAAGTAAGATTTAATACCACTAATTTTATCTTCAAGTATCATAACCTCCTTCACTATAAGTTCCTACTTTAGAAATGATCGTATTCGATCATCCAATGCATTTTGATCCTTGGTAAATGACTGTAATGCTGATTGGGTCATTAAATCATCCAAAGCAATCGACTCCGACCAATTATCCAAGCAAGGAATTTTTCCATGATCATATACTTGCTTTAATTCTGTATCAGTAAAATCGTGAAATAAATTCATGTCATGTTTTCGACAAAAATCGACTAATTCATTACCTTGCATTTTATCTAGACGATTTTCATTCATTAAAACATCAACAAATGAAATAAACTGGTCAGGCAATTCCCATAGGCAAGGAAACCGTTTTGCCAATGGATGACTAGTTTTTATGCCCGGAACTATTTCTTCATTTAAATGAGATATTACTTCGTTCGTTGCTTTTCCAGATCCCTGAAATTCTTTTATAGCTTTTGGCGGGATGGTCAACACATCTAGTCCCGCAAGAAATGCTACTTGTTCCCCGCTTCTGATACTGGCACCGATCAATTTTGATTGCACATCTTTATACTTCTCTCTTGCCTCTATAAGAGCATTTTGTGTTGAAAGGGTCACTTTTTCTCCTACTTGATCACCGGAACCTGCTTCATGGTCTATCACCACTTGATTGAGGCGCCCTAAAAAAACGTTCACAAAGTCGGGATTGGATAACCTGGCAGCAAGATAATTTTGTCGTGCTGAAAAGCCAAGTGTGAAATTGATTGGAATTTTTTCCTGAGTTAATTTTCTAACTGCGAGGTAACCTTCCGGGGTAAGTGGAACTTTTACAATAAAAAATTCTGGACAAACCTTGTAATACCTTCTGCCATAATGCAGGGTACGCTCAATATCTCTAGAAACAGAAGGGTGTAGTTCTATACTCACCTTTACTTTAAAAGCCTGCACTAATCGCAAAGCAATCTTACAATTAATTACAAATCCTACTTCTAAAATAAGCTCTTCCTCAGTAATTACTAGCCCCTCATCGCGGATTCTTCGTATGGTATCTTCAATGACCTGATCCATGATCCCACTTTGAACTACCTGATTAGCAAGCGTGTTATTAGTGGTCAAAGCAGTCATTTCCTGCTTCCATATATCCTGAGCCTTTTCTAACTCGCCGGTATCAACCCAAATTTCACTTCCTAAAGATTTTAATTTAGCTAGCAAAGGATCCGATTCAGACTTTGGCGCACCGCCCACTATCTTTTCATAAGCCAGTGCATTTAACACTTCGTCTAGTTTCTGATCAACGGTATCCATGTATAAATCCTTTCTAATATCCGGGTTTATTCAATAGCTTAAACATATTTCTTTTATAAAACTCTACTCCAGGTTGATCAAACGGATTGATATCATTTAAATAACCGGTCATTACAACCGCTCTTTCAAAAAAATAAAATAACTGACCTAAGGATTCAGGCGAACGGTCTTTAATTGTAATAGAAAGAGTTGGAACTCCACCTTCTTTATGCGCAAGTGCAGTGGCTTCATAAGCCTTTTTATTCACATGGGCTAAAG
>JAKUOQ010000080.1 GCA_022450865.1 Nitrospinales bacterium
TTATATTTTCCCGCCATTCTGATTCTTTTTCTTATCCAATCTTTTTTTTGGGTGCCTACCTACGATAAACAGGCGACTGGAAACCCTACAAGGTTGGTTAAATATGTTCAAGGTTCCGGAGGTGATGCTCAAATATTGAATCCAATTCTCAGCGCAGATACTACAAGTAGCACCATCAGCGACCTTGTATTTGATGGCCTTATTGATCTTGACAAAGACCTAAAATACCGTCCTCGGCTTGCAAAATCGTGGACGCAATATGAGGAGGCCTATTTAGCCATTAATACATCCTGGGTTTTATCCGGAGGGGAGCGCGAAAAAGAAAACGGTAACTGGCCTGAAATGCTAATAAAAGCTTTATCCCATGATAAAGAATGGAGTGAAAACCTTCGCAGCATAGAACTCATCAACGAAAAGACTATCGAAGGCAAAATTGGAAAAATTGGTTATACACTTAAACAACCTGCCAAGCTGAAATTCACACTTACGAACATCAATCAAGATTTTTTTAAACCGATTAAGAAATTTCTTGGTGATGATTATTTTAATAAATTTCCCTATAGAAAGTTTATTGAAGCAAAAGACTCAAACCAACAAAGGGAACTCGAAAAGCAATATGAGAAAATCTTGCAAGTGACCGAGCATAATCCCGTCATCGTTTTTGATCTAAGAAAAGATGCTGTTTTTCACGACGGACACCCCTTTGATTCGGGAGATGTATTATTCACCTATAACTCCATCATTAATCCCAAAGGCACGTCTCCGAGGAAGTCCGATTATGAACCCGTTAAAGCCGTAAACGTACTTGGGCCTCATCGAATAAAATTTACATACAAGCGGCTATTTTCGCCTGCTTTCGGCTCCTGGGCCATGGGTATTTTGCCGGAGCATATCCTAAATGAAAACAAACTAAAACAAGAAGCAAAGAAGAGGGGACGCGATCCCGAAAAATTCATTATGCGAGATAGCAATTTTGGCAGAAATCCAATCGGCACCGGGCCTTTCAAATTTATGGAGTGGAAATCAGACGAAGTCATACGTCTAATACGAAATGAAAATTATTGGGATGGAGCACCGGAATATGAAGAATACGTAATGCGTATCATCCCGGATTCGCTAACCCAAGAAATGGAATTTTATGCTGGCGCGATAGACAACTATTCCGTGCAACCACATCAGGTATCTAGATTTTCGAAAGAAAATAAATACCAAAGCTTTTCAAGTATAGGCTATTTTTACTCCTACATAGGTTATAACATTCGTAATCCGCTTTTTAAAGATATCGAAATACGCACTGCCCTCGGAATGGCAATTGATATTGACCCTATAATAAAATATGTCCTTTATGGTGAAGGTGAGAGGGTGACAGGACCATATCCTAAAATTACCGAATGGTATGATCCTGATGTTAAGCCATTGCCTTACAACCCTGAAGCCGCAATAAAAATTTTAAACTCCAAAGGCTGGAAGAAAAATTCTGATGGATGGCTGGAAAAGGATGGCAAGATTTTTGAGTTTAATTTCATAACTAATAGCGGAAACCTTATTCGCAAAAATATTTTAACGATAGTGCAAGAGAGTTGGCGCAAAATAGGGGTTAAATCCAACACACAATTATTCGAATGGGCTGTGTTTTTGAAAGATTTTGTCAATACACTAAAATATGATGCGTTGGTTTTAGGTTGGAGTATGGGCATCGACCCCGACCTTTATCAAATATGGCATTCCAGTCAAGCGGGACCCAAGCAACTAAACTTTGTGGGTTATAAAAATACTGAAGCGGACCGTCTTATTACCCGCATACGTAAAGAATACGATAGATTAAAACAGGTAAAAATGGCTAGAGAACTGCATAGAATTATTGCACGAGATCAACCCTATACCTTTTTGTACGTGACCAAATCGACACAAGTACTTGATAAAAAAATTATGATTGTTGAAAAAGAAGGAAATAAAAAAGAAAGGTACTCTAAGATTTATCCCACCAAAGATGGGCGCATCAAGTATTATTTTAATCAGTGGAAAAAGTTACCTTCCATGCCGTCTTTAAGTGAAAATAACTAAAGTTAAAATTGGATAACTAAAAATTATTTTAAAAATACCCTTGATTTTAAATTAAAAATTATACTATAAATAGTTGAAAATAAAGAAATAAATTTTTTATTTAGAAAATTTTTGGTAAAGTGTGCCTCTATGGCTATCTTTATAGTAGGCATAATTATATTTTTATTTTTTTCCATATTGTATAGTTGTGCATGGAAGAAAAATGAAGCAAAGGCTTTGATTATTAAGTAGATTTGTTTATACTGTTTTATCTTAAAAACCTTTCTATTTGAGATTTATTATGAGTATTGACGATAAAGAGTTGGAAGATTTTATGCCTGCCTTGACGCTGGAGTGGACCGATGAGGCCCAGACCCGTATGAAAAATGTACCGTTTTTCGTCCGTAAAAGCGTTGTCCGAGGAATCGAACAATATGCAAAGGATAAGAGCCTTGCATTGATCGATGAAGATGTAGTTTCGCGTGCCAGGCAAGAAAGGGAAGGAGCTGCTATGGAAGCTGCTAAGCAAAAACGTGCGGCAGAGCAGTTAGCTTCTAATGGAGAAGCCCCAACACGACGTCAATATATTAGCTTCACTTTTTATAAACTGGATCCAGATTATCGTCGTCTTCCAAAAGATGAACGTGACAAAGGGATACAGGAATTTATTGATGTTTTGGAAGAGTACGATAATTCTTCGGATATGATTCTTCTCTGCTATTCCATGATTGGACTGCGCGGAGATACTGATATCATGACCTGGAGAATTTGTTACAGCATGGAAGAGTTCCAGACCATGACCACACGGTTACTGCAAACAGGGCTGGGTAGGTACTTGAATGTATCCCATTCATATCTTTCTATGACTAAACGATCTATGTATATGGACTTTTTAAATCCTGAACATGAAGAAGATCGTACTCACATTATCCCGGGAAAGGCCAAATATCTTTTTATCTATCCCATGGTTAAAACCCGCGAATGGTATCTGCTGACGCAATTCACCCGGCAGGGAATCATGGACGAACATATTTTTGTCGGTAATAAATATCCTTCTGTTAAATTGAACACGAGTTACTGCTTCGGTATAGACGATTACGAGTTTGTGGTTGCTTTCGAAACAGATTCCCCGGACGATTTTCTTGACCTAGTTCAGGAGTTACGCGAAACGGAAGGCAGTCGATATATTAAAGAAGATACTCCGATATTCAGTTGTGTTGCAATGTCTATCGAAGACGCGGTGAAAAGCCTGGGTTGTTAACGGGCAGAACACCTCGTCTAGTTGATCAACCCTAAAAAACCCCGAATTTTCCTTTCAAAGCTTTATAAATCCAGGTTTATGGGCCCACCTATGGATTACTCTTTATATTAGCTTTAAAATAATATCATAAGCTATACCTTTAAATACTCTGGGTATATGTGGAATGAAAAAATCTAAAATAGTTGTCATTGAAGACGAAGTCGACATTCTCGAGGTGATTAATTACAACCTTTCGAAAGAAGGTTTTGATGTCTGTTCTGCCTTGGATGGTGAAGAAGGTTTGGCTTTGATAAAAAAAGAAGTCCCAGATTTAGTTCTTTTAGACCTGATGTTGCCGGGACTGGATGGAATTGAAATCTGCCGCAAATTAAAAACTGACTATTCAACCCGTTCCATTCCTATCATCATGGTTACAGCAAAAGGCGAGGAAAGTGATATTGTTCTGGGTCTTGGAATGGGTGCTGATGACTATATGGTGAAACCCTTTCGTCCTAGAGAACTCATGGCCCGCATAAGATCGGTTTTGCGTCGTGGCGATTTCATTGAAGAGGGTGAAGGTCTGGTTTCGATAGATGAACTGGTCATTGATATTAACCGCCATGAGGTAAAGTTAGAAGGAAAAAAAATTGTCCTAACCGCGATGGAATTTAAACTTTTACATTTTCTTGCTTCACATCCAGGTCAAGTATTTACAAGGGAAAACTTATTAAACCATGTATCTTCTGATGATACTTTTATCATCGACCGCAATATTGATGTTCATATTCGTTCTATCCGCAAAAAACTAAATAAGCATCGAGAACTCATTGAAACCATCCATCGTGTCGGTTATCGATTTCGAGATAAGGATCAGTAATGCTTCGCTCTCGAATTTTATGGAAACTGTTCACTGGCTATGTGATTCTAATATTGCTCTCCACTACTATCGTTGGCTTTCTTGTCTCTAAACATGTCCAAAAAGAAGCTCTGATTGAAATTGAGCGGTCTCTCGATGTTCGCGCTACCCTATTAAGGGGGTTGGCTCTCGAAATGTTTTTGATTTCTACTGATAAAAAAGTTCAAGAACGTATAAAAAGTCTTGGAGAGAAAACAAATACCCGGCTTACCATAATAAAGCTGGATGGCGTGGTACTTGCTGATTCGCAAGAAGACCCGAAAACCATGGATAACCACGCCAGTCGCCCTGAACTTCTAGCAGCAAAGTCTCATGGTCATGGTATGACCACCCGGTTTAGCAATACGATGGGAAAAAAGATGATGTATTACGCTCGTACAGTAGAAATGGAGGGTGATTTGCTGGGATATGTGCGAACTTCTTTGCCTCTTTCTGCCATTGACGAGCGACTTTCCCGTATTCACGCACTTGTAATTTTTTCTATTAGTATCTCTGTATTTGTGGCATTGCTGTTGGGGTTTTTTGTGGCAAGGGGTTTTGCGAAACCTTTAACAGCTATGACCACTATCGCCGAATCTATATCTGATGGCAATTATGATCAACGTGTGGCTATAGACAGAAAAGATGAAATTGGTTCTCTGGCTAAGACGCTCAATAAAATGGCACGGAGTTCTCGTGAACGGTTAGAGACGATTGCCTTAGATAAGAATAAGTTGCTGGCTATAATATCGGGGATGGTGGAAGGAGTGGTGGCTATTGATAAAAACGAAAATATTATTCATTTGAACGAAGCGGCAAGAATGATACTTGGTATTTCACCTGATAAAGATATTCATCGACGAATATGGGAGGCGACGGACTCAAGCGAGTTTTGTCAGATTTTTTCTGTAGCATTGAATGAAGAAACGGAAATTAGAAAGAAGTTGAAAATTGTTACTAGTTCAACCGACCAAAATGTTGAAGTTCATGCTTCGCCATTTCGCGATGCATCGGGCGAGTTAGTTGGTGTTGTTGCTGTATTACATGATGTATCTGAACTGGAACGTTTGGAAACCATCCGGCAGGATTTCGTAGCCAATGTTTCTCATGAACTAAAAACTCCTATCACTGCAATTAGAGGTTTGGTTGAAACAATGGTTGAAGATGAAGAAATGTCTGCAGAAAATCATCGCAGTTTTTTAAAGAAGACAATGAACCAAACAATTCGTCTTTCAAATATAGTTGCGGACCTTCTCTCGCTTTCGCGGTTAGAATCAGCTGGAATGGATTTAGTAAAAGAGCCTATTGATTTGAGAGAGGTAGTCAATGGATCTTTGGCGGCCCTTCTTCCAGTGAGTGAGGATAAAGGAATTCCTATTGAAACTGATATTTCAGACGAAGCTATGGAAATTCTTGGGGACTGGGAAGCACTTTTTCAATCCGTTAACAACCTCATTGATAATGCTATTAAATATAACTCAAAAAAAGGTAAGGTGTGGCTGAGTCTGCATAGGAAAGCAAAAAATGCAGTGATCGAGGTACGCGATTCAGGGATCGGTATTGAATCTTTAGAACAACACCGGATTTTTGAACGTTTTTACCGTGTTGATAAAGCAAGATCCAGACAAGTTGGTGGTACCGGTCTGGGACTATCTATAGTAAAACATACGGTACTGGCACATGGCGGACAATTATCCGTTGAGAGCGTCCATGGAACGGGAAGTACATTTATAATTTCCCTCCCACTTACAATTCATAAAAAGTAAGTACCCTACCATAATGCAAGCATAATGAGACAACCAGATCA
>JAKUOQ010000081.1 GCA_022450865.1 Nitrospinales bacterium
ATTTCAAATCTTTCAGATAAGAGGAGTCAGGTACGTTTACACCGCCTTCTCCTTGGATAGGTTCAACCAATATTGCACATGTTTTTTTGCTGAGAGACTTTTTGACAGCTTGAATGTCATTAAAGGGCACATATTTAAATCCCTGCAGTATAGGTTGAAACCCAGTGTGAAATTTTTTCTGAGCAGTTGCCGATAAAGCCCCCAAGGTTCGCCCATGAAAAGAATTATGCATTGTAATAATTTCAGTACGCTCGGGATGTCCCTGGTCAAACGAAAATTTCCTAGCCAGCTTTATTGCCGATTCGATAGCTTCCGCACCACTATTACAAAAGAAAAATTTATCGGCAAAGCAGAGGGATGTGAGTTGCTCCGCCAGTTGAGATTGGGGTTCAATATGGTATAAATTTGAAACATGCAGGAGTGTTCCTGCTTGTTTCTTAATTGCAGAGACAATGGCCGAGTGGCAATGCCCTAGATTGTTTACCGCAAGACCGCTCACAAAATCCAAGTATTGTTTGTTATTTTTATCCCATACTTTCGTGCCTTTTCCCCGCACTAGTGCAATGGGATATCGCCCATAGGTTTGAGCAATATACTTTTTCGTTAAATGGGCAATTTTTTGGTTTTTGTTCATAAAAATTCAAGGAGGATTATTAGGCCAAAAACTTTATCATAAAAAATATACGAAAAATATAAAAACCTTAAAGAATCATGGATTAGGAAGGCAGGGAAAGTTTTTTATGCGTCTAAAGCGTTCCATTGTCAAAAGGCTGAATAGAAACAAAAAAACCTTAAGAAACTGGGACTGAACATTCAGTTGCTTAAATACAAGGTCAATTTAATTTCTGTAAAACTTGGAGCTTTGATTGATCAGACACTCGAAGACGCTGTAGCACAAATTCAGATTATTTTGCGAAAGAAAACAGAAGAGTAATACTTATTTTTCCTTCGGAAACCTCGTAGGTTTTTTTATCTGAGCGAAGTTGTCACAAAATACCAACAAATTATGCTTCCTGCATAACCTAAAGCAATGGCAGGTGCCCACTTTAAATGAGACATGAAATTATAATTTTCCCTTTCAACTCCCATAACGGCAACCCCTGCTGCTGAGCCTATAGAAAGTAAGCTGCCTCCTACTCCGGCGGTCAGGGTGATTAATAGCCATTGGTCGATTCCCATAGTCGGGTCCATTTTTAGAACGGCATACATGACAGGGATATTGTCAACGATAGCGGAAAGTAGTCCCACAATAATATTTGAGTAGGTCGGCCCCAAATTTCCATACATGCTTTCACTAACAAGTGCAAGGTAACCAATATATTGCAAAGCACCCACGGCTGTAAGAACGCCAAAGAAAAACAACAGAGTATCGAATTCGACTCCTTTCACTTGTGAGAAGACGTCTAGTCTAGGTTGCTTTCTTGGCTCTTCACCACCTAATTTTTTCAGATATTTTTGTTCGCCCCACCGTTTTAAATAATAACCCTTAATCATCAAGAGGCCGAGACCAAACATCATACCCATGAATGGGGGAAGATGCAGGAACTGATGGAAAGAAACCGCCGTGGCGATCGTAAAAATTCCTAAGCCAATGATGACCTTGGCGCCGGGTTTCATTTCAATAGCTTCTTTGCCACCTTCAGGATGTTCATCAGGAACAAAAAAATACATAATCATTGCTGGTATGACCCAGTTTACAATTGACGGCAGTACGAGGTAAGAAAATTCCATGGTTTGGACTTTTCCAGATGTCCACACCATAAGGGTTGTGATATCCCCAAACGGGCTCCATGCACCCCCTGCGTTAGCGGCTATAATAATATTTACAAATGCAGGGACTATGAATTTACCATTACCATTGCTTACCGCCAGCGCAACAGTAGACATTAATAATGCACTTGTTAGGTTGTCAGCAAGCGGTGAAAGTAGGAATGTGATTAACCCTGTAGCCCAGAAAAGTTTTTTAAATCCTAGTCCTTTTTTTAACAGCCATGCACGCAGGGCTTTGAACACGTTTCTCTCTTCCAGTGTGTTAATATAGGTCATCGCTACCAGTAAAAAGAAAAACAGTTCTCCGATCTCTGCAATCAACTCCTTAACAAAGTCGTGAGCATGTCCCCCGCCATGTTGTGCTTCATAGATACCGATCAAACCCCACATAAAACAACCGATTAAAATAACCGGTTTGGATTTTCGCATATGAATTTGTTCTTCAAATACGACCAAGGTATATGCCAAACAAAAACAAATCAGAGATAGATAACCAACCCATGTGACCGTTAAATTATGCATGATAGGGCTTTGTTTTTTTAATTAAAGAATTAAAATTTAGCAACAGGAACTGGAAACTCGGAGCAAGGTTTTCTAGGCAATGAATTTTTTGATCCATTTGCCGCAAAATATTATAGAAAGATAAAAAAAAACTACAAGAGCAAATCTTTGGGTGAACAATTGAGATCAAGCCTATTATTGATCGCTTTTCTTAGCAATAAATAACTTAACGTAAATAAAAACTCTAAAATTTTGATTTACTAGAAAAAGTTTTAATAACCTCCGAAAGTGTTTTTCTCCCTTAATTTTTTCAATTTTTGACAGATTTAAGACTGATGTAGATTTTTTCTAATGGCAGAAAAAAGTTGATAAATATGAGCTTGTCTTACACGGGAGATACGAACTATTAAAGTTGACTGTTTGTGTATATATGTTAGTATTTCGTCAGATAAGCGGTACTATCAGAAACCTTAATTGTTTGATTTTATTGAGCAGTTTGTCTGCATCCCAGTACCTTTTAGAAGGTAAGAAGTTAATCGACGAAGGGATAGTGAGTCTTCTACCTCAGGGAAAAGTTTACCCTGAGAGCATCCATGAAGCGATGCGTTATAGTCTTTTAGCTGGGGGTAAAAGGTTGCGTCCCATACTCGTTATGGCGGCGTCAGAAGCAGTAGGGGGAGATCGACATTCAGTTCTGCCATTTGCGGTAGCTGCTGAAATGATACATACCTATACCCTGATTCATGATGATCTGCCTGCTTTAGATAACGATGATCTGCGACGAGGAAAACCCACAAACCATAAGGTTTTTGGTGAAGCGATTGCTATATTAGCAGGCGATGCGTTGCTGACACAGGCTTTCATCATAATGACCCGTGCGGTAGGGATGGAAAATATTCCATCTGATTGTATTCTGAAAGCAACGCATGAGATGGCATGTGCGTTAGGTTCAACGGGAATGATTGGTGGGCAGGTGGTTGACCTCGAATCTGAGGGAAAACCAATCACTAAAGAAACTCTGGAATATATTCACATTTATAAAACAGGGTTTTTGATTAGAGCTTGTATCAGGTGCGGTGGAATTCTAAGCCAGGCGAACACGAGCCAACTGAGTTCTCTGTCACGGTTTGGGGCTCATATCGGACTTGCCTTCCAAATTATCGATGATGTTCTTGATGTAACAGGAGATCAAGAAAGACTGGGTAAGGATATTGGTAGTGATCTGACTAAAGATAAAGCCACCTACCCGGCTTTATACGGGTTGGAAGAATCAAAACGAAAAGCCGAAGAATTGGTAGGAGAGGGTATAAATTGTTTAAAAGAATTTGATGGCCGAGCTGATCCACTTAGAGAGATCGCACGGTTTTTTGTCCAACGAACTTTTTGACCGGGACCGCCCATGAGCAAGTTGTTAGATAGTGTTGATAGTCCCCAAGATTTAAAAAATATACCTGTTGAAAAACTTCCCGAATTAGCAAAGGAAATCCGGGACATGCTTTTGGATACTATTTCCAAGACCGGTGGTCACCTGTCTTCTAATTTAGGAGTGGTAGAGTTGACGCTTGCGATGCATTACGTTTTCAACAGTCCTATAGATAAGTTTGTTTGGGATGTGGGGCATCAGTCCTATGTTCACAAACTGTTGACGGGAAGGAAAAGCAGGTTTGACACACTTCGTCAGTATGATGGGCTTTGTGGTTTTACAAGACGCGAAGAAAGCCAGCATGACCACTGGAATTGTGGGCATGGGGGAACGTCTATTTCTGCGGCATTGGCCTTTGCTAAGGCGCGTGACCTCAAAAAGGAAAAAAACGATGTGGTTGCGGTTATTGGCGATGGTTCCCTGACAGCTGGAATGGCTTTTGAAGGCCTCAATCATACTGGTCATATTCAAAGCGATATGATCGTTGTACTCAACGATAATGAATGGTCTATTTCCGCCAATGTTGGAGGTATGTCCGCCCACTTAAGTAAAATCATGACCGGGCAGGTAATGCTAAAAATTAAACAAGAGATCGGCCAACTTCTTCTTGCTGTTCCAGGTATTGGAAAAGAAATTTCCCGTTACGCCCACAAAATTGATGAAGCCATTAAAGGAGTATTCATCCCTGGTCGATTGTTTGAAGACCTTGGGTTTCGTTATGTTGGTCCAATAGATGGTCATGATGTGGAAGCGCTTATTGATAGCTTTTCTACAGTTAAAAATCTCAAAGGGCCAACCCTCATGCATGTTATAACACGCAAAGGTAAGGGCTATGAGCAGGCTGAAGAAAAAGCTGATGTCTGGCATGGTGCTAAACCCTTTAATGTGTCGACAGGTGAGTTCCATAAGAAGAAGGCAAACCCTGCATATACCAATGTATTTGCGAATGCGCTAATTGAGCTTGCAAAAGAAGATGAAAAAGTGGTGGGCATAACAGCCGCAATGCCTGACGGAACGGGTATCAGTAAATTTGGAAAAGAGTTTCCAGAGCGTACTTTTGATGTGGGCATGGCAGAGCAGCATGGCGTTGCTTTTGCTGGTGCTTTAGCTATTGAGGGTTTCCGACCGGTAGCAGCAATTTACTCAACGTTTTTGCAGCGTGCTTACGATCAGGTAGTTCATGATATTTGCTTGATGAATCTAGATGTAACGTTTGCATTGGATAGAGCTGGAATTGTAGGGGAAGATGGAGCCACTCATCAAGGGCTTTACGATATAGCCTTCCTAAGGACATTACCTAATATGGTGGTGATGGCACCAAAAGACGAGAATGAATTACGTCATATGTTAAAAACCGCTGTTTACCATAAGGGTCCTGCGGCTTTGCGCTACCCAAGAGGTTCAGGGCTGGGAGTTCCTCTTGATGAGGAAATGAAAGAACTTGAAATTGGCAAGGGTGAAGTGATGAAAGATGGATCAGATATTGCTATATTGGCCTACGGTCACACGGTGGACGGGGCAATGATGGTTTCTAATATGTTTGAAAAAGAAGGTGTCAGTGTTGCCGTAATTAATGCGCGTTTTGCAAAACCTGTGGATAAAGATCTTATCGTTCAATACGCAAAAAGTACTCGTTGTCTCATCACTATTGAGGAGCATTCCTTGAAGGGTGGATTTGGTTCTGCTGTTCTTGAAGCGCTTCAGGAGGAAAAGGTTTGTAGCGTACCTGTTAAATGCATTGGACTCGGAGACATAGTTTTAGAACATGGTGCGCCAGGAAAACAACGAAAGGACCTTAAGCTGGATCCGGAAGGCATGTTTGATACAATAGGATCTTTTTATGGATCTGTTGTAGAAATGGACGCTTCGGGAAATGGTAAAAAATGGTTGTCGAGTAACGGCAAAAAAGTAGTTGTTGGTAACGGAAATAATGGTAATTTAAAACAGAGTAATCTCACTGCCAAACAAAATTTGAATGACTAGAACCTCCTGCGTAAAACGCTCTACCAGCGAAACTCAAATTGAAGTTAGCCTGAATCTTGATGGTTCGGGGGTTCAAGATATTAAAACCCCAGTTCCATTTTTAGATCATATGCTTTCCCAATTGGCAAAGCACGGTTATTTTGATTTAACTGTAAAAGCTCAGGGCGACACACAAATAGATTCCCACCATACGGTTGAAGATGTTGGTATTGCCGTAGGTCAGGCTTTTAAAGAAGCGCTGGGAGACAAAAAAGGAATTCGCCGATTTGCGGAGGCCAGTGTTCCTCT
>JAKUOQ010000082.1 GCA_022450865.1 Nitrospinales bacterium
AGAAGATGAAGCAACCGTTGCCACTACTACGAATTATGGAATCGACTTTGTTTCCGGAATCCATCATGAAAATATTCATGCTTTCCAATTTCACCCGGAAAAAAGCCAACAACTTGGTCTCGCTGTCCTCAGAAATTTTTCCAAGCTCGCCTCTTAAAATTTTTTAATCACTGCTATTTAGCTAAAAACCGGAAACAACCATGAAGAAGACCATTAGGCCTCATTTCTTCCGAGGAATCTTATTGTCTGTCGCTACGGCTCTACTATGGGGAGTATTGCCGATTATTTTGAAGATTTCACTTCAAGGTTTCACTATTGGAACGATTGCCTGGTTCCGTTTCGCGTTAGCTTTTTTACTCCTAGGAATTATTCTATTCTTCAACGGAGAAAAACCTTTTAGTATTCTCAGAAAACCACCTTGGATGGGAGTTTTTGGCGGTTTGTGTTTGGCCGCTAATTACTACTGGGTCACTTTAGGAGTCGATATCAGTGGCCCCTCCAATATGGCTGTGCTTATTCAAACAGCATCCGTGTTTCTTGTACTTGCCGGTGTGTTTATTTTTCGAGAGCGTTTAATTATCAGGCAGGTTATAGGGATGTTAATCACAGCGGTCGGATTGACTTTATTTTTTTTCGATCAGAAAAATCGGGTGATCGTGAGTGGAGAGTATTATTTTGCTGATTTCCTAATTATCATGGCAGCGGTGGTGTGGGTAGGTTATATGGTGTCCCAAAAGTTTCTTAGTCGAGATCACGGAGCCCAATCTCTTAATTTTCTCGTTTATGCAATCGCGACATTGGCGTTGGTAGGAACTGTTGATTGGGCAGAATTTGGATCCGCAGGATTCAATGCGTGGTTGGCTCTTGTGTTTTGTGCTATCAATACTTTGCTAGCGTACGGTGCATTGGCTGAAGCGGTAAAATATCTTCCTCTTGCCCTTATAAGCGTTATCATTTCACTTAATCCGTTGATTACCTTAATAGGTATGAAATTTTTACCTGCGATGGGGTTTGCAGGTTTACAGCCGGACCCTGTTGGTTTGATTGGCTACTGGGGTGGAGGTATTGCCGTTGCTGGCGTGATATTGGTTGTTTACAAGACTGCGCCGAGGTAATGGATCAACCATTTTAGTTAAGTATACCAGTTATAACCCCTGTTGGCATTGCATCGACTCGAAAATAGCGAATATTGGAAACCCCAGCTTCCTTGAGCCAATTAATTTTTTCGTGCACTGGGTGTGCCCGTCCTCCTTCGGTCAGCATACCTATGTTGATGCTGAACAAAGTATCGTCTAGGGGGCCAGTCTGATCTTCATCGGTGCAAAACCCATGTAACACGATTCGCCCATTCTTTTGCAATGCTTTTACAGCTTTCGTCACCAAAAACTTCCCCATATCCGCGTCGTACATATGGAGTATATTGGCCATCAAGATCAAATCGTATTGAGATTCCCCTAGGTCATCTTTATGAAAATTCCCTGGTTTTATGTCAACGCGTTCATCAAGCTTGTATTTTTCTATATAGTTTTTGGCTACCTCCAATACTGGAGGAATGTCAAATACCGTTGCTTTCAAATGAGTGTGTAGCTTACACCACTCTAAGGCATATGTACCCGGCCCACCTCCAATATCAAGCATATTCTTTGCATCGCCGATGGGAACCTCGCGGGCGATCATCCAGGTTGCTTTCAGAGCTTTGTCGTGCATGGCATCGGTGAACGCACGCATTTTATGCGGATCGCTTCCCAGCATTTCCATAATGCTTTTTATAAGAATTCCGGATTTGATAAATTTTGCCAACTGTCCCCATATAGGATAGAGGTCGGCAGATAGATTTATCCACTGTTGCATCGAGTGACTGCCGCCTGTGACGAGGAACTCCTGGGATGCTTGCGGTAGATGATAATAGTTATTTTCTTTAGTGATAATTTCAAGCGAAGTGAGTGCATTTAGTAAGCGTTCGCAAGCTTCAGGATCTAGGTTTCGATTTTTCGCGACTTGTTTTGAAGTGACAGGTTGTTTGAGTTCGTCGAAAATTTTTAACTCATTTGCTGTTATAACAACGCAGGCGGGTTGATAACCCTGTAATATTTTTCCAATTGTTCTGTCTATCTCCATCCAACCCTCTTGCTTAATATTTCTAGTTTTGATTACTGATTTCGGGATTTTATGGCTCGATCGATTTCCCGATCCGACTCTTTTTTCTTGAGCGCGGCACGTTTGTCGTAAAGTTTCTTGGCCTTGGCGATGCCCAGATCCACTTTTGCTTTACCATTTTTAAAATATATCTTTAATGGAATCAAAGTACAGCCTTTTTCCTGAGTTTTCCCAATAAGTTTGTTGATTTCTTTTTTGTGTAAAAGTAATTTGCGCTTTCGCATGGGGTGGTGGTTGAACTGAGTTGCCGGAGTATAAGGGTCGATATGGAAATGATTCAACCAGGCTTCTTCACCATCAATGGTGGCATAACTGTCAGCTAAATTTGCTTTGCCATTCCTCAAAGATTTGACTTCCGTGCCTCTCAATACCAGTCCAGCTTCAAAAGTATCTTCGATGGTGTAGTTATGGCGTGCTTTTTTATTTTGGCAGACGATTTTAATGCCTTGAGGATCATGTGCGGTCATAAGAGTCGATATTTTTTACGTTATAAAATTTTAAATATAAATAGTTTTTATTTTTCTTTGAGAATGACAGCTTGACCTAAATTTAGTTTGAGCTTCTTTTCTGCATTAGATTCGCGACAAAAAATTTCTAGTTGTTCCCAGCTATTCAGGATTGCTCCGGGCTGGTTAGGTTTTACTTGGTAATAACCGGTGGCGAGTCCGTTTATTTTTTCTTTCCCGACACGGACTTCTATTGTATCGGAGGATGCAAATGTTTTATCGATTAATTCTGCGGGTATATTTGTGGCAGCGTTTCCAAAATGATCAATATAGATAATTTCTCCTTTAATTTGTTTATTTTTTTGGGTGGCTTCTGGCATATCCAACTGGGTGGGTTTAAGGACGCGTGGTCCCATTTTAGATGCAGGAATGCCCGTAGCAATCCATGCTGCTACAGGGGCAAAAATATCACGCCCATGAAAAGTATTGGAAACATTTTTTAGAAAATATTGCGGGTTATTTATTTCATAGGCTCTCGATTTTTGGCCTAAGGCTGGCGTAAGTACTCCGTTGTCAGGGCCAATGAAGGTTTGAAATGGGGATTGTATCACAATAGGCCTTTTACCAACCGGCCCCCGACCTTCTGCAATCATCGAGAGTCTATTGTCTTTTAATTTGGAAGGTTTTTTTTTGGTTTCTGGAGATTTTTTAATCTGAGGGCCTCCAACACCAGGGTCGACAACGATAATGTGAACTGCCCCTTTAGGATACCATGGGAAGGTTGCATTTAGGACTCTGGCTGCTTGCAGAATATTTTGTGGTTTGATGTTATGAGTGATGTCGATGATATGAGCGTTGGGCTCAATATTCAAAATCACCCCTTTCATTATGCCTACGAAAGGGTCGTCAAGACCAAAATCTGTAGTGAGTGTTATGAGAGGACGCATCCTTCAACAAAATTCCCTGAAATGTTTTGCAGGGTAATTGGAATAAGGCAGTTTTTTAGTGGGTCAGGCCCATCGAGGCTGATGGGAATATAGTTGTCAGTATGGCCTTTGAGTTTGCCATTATTTTTATCACGCTGATTTTCTATGAGTACAGTTGCGATTGTATTAAGGGATTTGTTTCTAAATTCCAAACCTTTTTCTTTGATCAATTGAGTTAGAATTTTATTCCGCTCTTTCTTGATATTTCCGGGAATATCATCTTTATAGTCATTGGCTTCTGTCCCACGCCTTGGCGAATAGGAAAATACGTGTAGATAAGAGAAAGGGAGTTCTTCAATAAGTTTGCGGGTATTTTCGAATGCTGCATCGGTTTCTCCCGGAAATCCTACAATGACATCAGCACCTAACCCCACGTTGGGAATGGCGTTAACAGCCCGATGAATTACTTCTATATATTGTTCGCGGTTATAGTTTCGTCGCATTTGTTTTAAGATTTTATTGTCACCACTTTGCAAAGGAATATGCAGATGCGAACAGATTTTTTCGGTTTCTGCAATCAGCCGAATTAAATCATTGTCGATTTCCATTGGGTTAATTGAACTTAGCCTTACTCTGAAATCTCCGGGTAATTGAATAATATCTTGAACTAGGGAAGAGAATGTTTCTCCGGTGTCCATTCCCCAAGTGCCAAGGTTGATTCCTGTTAGAGTGATTTCTTTAAAGTCAGCGTTAATGGCTTCTTGGATGTTGTTGAGGATATTTCCACGGTTGTCGCTAACCGATTTACCGCGAGCACGAACAACGGTGCAAAAGGAACATTTTTCATTGCAGCCTGTTTGAACTTTTATGAAGGCTTTTGTTATTCCTTGAAAGCTTTTGACCGGGATAGTTCTAAAAATTCTCTTTTTATGGATATCTGACATGACAATTTCTGTGATCTCAGATTTCTTCCAAAGCCGCAACTTGGCTTTAAGCAGTTTGGCGATTTCCAGTTTATCAGCGTTTCCAAGCACAAGGTCAAGCCCCGGTAATGCAGCTGCTTCTTCTGGATTTAACTGTGCATAACATCCAGTAAAGACAACGAGGGCATCTGGGTTAAGTTCAAGAGATTTTTTAACCGCTTGACGTGAACTGGTGTCACTTTTTTGTGTGACTGTGCATGTGTTAATTACATAAGCATCTGCTTTTTCCCGCTGATTAACCATAACAAACCCTTCTTTCTCTAAAAGCGTTTGCATTTCAGCGGTATCGTGCTGGTTGGTTCGGCACCCTAATGTGATACAGGCTACTTTCATGTAATTATCTTGTTAATTTTTTAAAGAAAATTTGAAAATAATGAAGATGAATAATTTTTTACTTTTATCTTAGACCAGAGCATAGAAAATTAGCAACCTGTAATTATGTGACTTTTAAAGGGAAGTAAGTCCTAACTTGACGAGATTTAAGGTGTTTGTTAGTATCCCTTAATTCATACTACAGGTAGCTTGCCAAAAATGCAGAATTCTCAAGAGAAAGTATATTCCTTCCTTGAAAAATGGCTCGACAAATCTATCAAGCAATATGTCGGAGAAATGGATGGAGAAAACAACGGCCATCTTCATGAGTTGATTATTAGGGGCATTGAAAAACCATTAGTTGAGATTGTTTTAAAAGAAACCAATGGCAATCAGACACAAGCTGCAAATATTTTGGGGATCAACCGTAATACTTTGAGAGCGAAAATTACGGAATACGAAATTAAATGCAAGAGCAAGACCTAGCGGTCATCATCCTCGCAGCGGGTAAAGGTACCCGCATGGAGAACTCGCTCGCCAAAGTTCTCATTCCTATAGCTGGAAAACCCACACTTGAATTTGTACTCGATACAGCGGATAGGCTAAATCCGACCCGAACTGTTGTTGTGGTAGGGCATCAGGCTGATCGTGTTGAGAAAATATTTTTTAATCGAGATCTTGAATTTGTGCTTCAGAAAGAACAGTTGGGTACCGGGCACGCAGCTCGTCAGGCGGAAAAAACTTTAGCGAATTTTGAAGGTCGAATTCTTGTGTTATGTGGCGACATGCCCCTAATTAAGCCTGAGACACTTGAGAATTTACTGCAGAGACACAAAGAGATGGGGGCAAAGTGCACTGTTTTAACTCTTAAAGGCAAGGTAAATAATGATTTCGGTCGCATTATCCGCGATGTTAATGGTTCTTTTTTAAGGATAGTGGAATATCGAGAGGCTTCTCCGCGAG
>JAKUOQ010000083.1 GCA_022450865.1 Nitrospinales bacterium
ACTTCAGCAGTATCAATTCCTTCTCCGAGATCTGGTAATAATATTTCCTTAATCATTCTTCACACCTATACTGTGATCGGGCTTGGTTTTTCTGGGTTTAGCTTATATTTCTTCATTGCTTTTTCTACCGCAGTCATTTCCATTTTTCCATCAAGAGCCAGCGCCCGAACCGCTGTTAAAACAATATAATATCGGTCCACTTCAAAAAAACGCCTCAGGTTTTCCCTTGTGTCGCTACGCCCAAAGCCGTCTGTGCCCAAAGCATAATATGGCCCGGGGACGTAAGGGCCAATTTGTTCCGCCACCATTTTAACATAGTGTGAAACGGCTACGGTTGGAACTGCGTGTTTGCTCAAAGATTTTTCCAGATGTGATTTTTTTTGTTTTGTTTCTGGGTGTGTTGTGTTCCACCTTTCTGTTTCCTCGGCCTCTCTCCGCAATTCGCTAAAACTCGTTACGTTCCAAATTCCTGGTTCAATGTCCCAATCTTTTTTTAGCAGCTTGGCCGCCTCTAACACTTCACCCAGAAGGGGTCCGCTTCCCAAGAGACGGATTGTTGGGTTTTCTGTGGCATGAATTTTATACAAACCCGCAATAATATCCTCAGCAACGCCCTTAGGTTGTCTGGGATGAACATAGTTCTCGTTTTCAACGGTAAGATAGTAGATAACGTCTTTTCCTTCTTCAAGCATTTCCTGCATTCCGCGGTGAACAACGGTTGCTATTTCGTGGGCATATGCAAGATCATAGGCTTTTATGTTTGGTGTTGCCGCCGCCGCTAGGTGGCTATGACCGTCTTGGTGTTGTAGCCCTTCACCGTTCAGCGTTGTTCTTCCGGCGGTGCCGCCCAAAAGAAACCCGCGCACCCTCATGTCGCTTGCTGCCCATATAAAATCCCACACTCGTTGAAACCCAAACATAGAATAATAAATATAAAAAGGTAACATGTGTTGCCCGTGCGTGCTGTAACTCATTCCAGCGGCAATAAATGACGAAATCGATCCCGCCTCATTAATTCCTTCTTCAAGAATTTGGCCGTCTTTTGCTTCTTTATAATACAAAAACTGATCAGAGTCTACGGGATCATACAGTTGCCCTTGATTTGAATAAATTCCAAGTTGTCGAAAAAGAGGATCCATCCCAAACGTTCTGGCTTCGTCTGGTATTATAGGAACAATGCGCTGACCAATTTTTTTGTCTTTCGTGAGTAACGTGAGCAGGCGAACATAGGCCATAGTAGTAGAAATTTCTCGTTTACCTGTCCCCTTTAAAAGTTCTTGAAAGATAGAGATGTCTGGAGCTTTTATCGGCGGAACCTTGTCTTCTCGTATGGGGAGCGGTCCTCCCAGTTTTTTCCTGCAATTTTTCAAATATTTATATTCTTTACTTTTCTTGTCAAAGCGGTAAAAAGGTGCTTTCATTGCGTCCTCGTCGCCTAGAGGAATGTTGAATCGGTCTCTAAATTTCAGCAGTTCTTTATCATTAAGCTTTTTTTGCTGATGAGTAATGTTCCTGCCTTCTCCTGCCTCTCCTAGGCCATATCCCTTAACTGTCCGCGCTAAAATAACCGTCGGACGATTTTTATGATTAATGGCTTCATCATACGCAGCATATACTTTTGCGGGGTCATGTCCCCCCGCCCGCAATTTTCCAAGTTCTTCATCTGTATAATCTTTTACCATTTCACTCAATTCAGGGTATTTACCAAAAAAATGTTTTCTTACAAGAGAGCCACCATCTACAACATATTTTAAGAGGTCTCCATCTACTATTTCTTCAATACGCCGAAGAAGCACGTCGCCGTCTTTTCCCTCAAAAAGGGAGTCCCAATCCGAGCCCCAAATCACTTTTATTACGTTCCACCCCGCACCGCGAAAGGCGCCCTCTAGCTCTTGAATAACCTTAGAGTTTCCACGAACCGGACCATCTAGGCGCTGTAAATTGCAATTCACAACAAAGATTAAATTATCAAGCCCCTCTCTTGATGCAAGTGTTAAGCCTCCAAGAGATTCCGGTTCATCCATCTCTCCGTCTCCTAAAAATGCCCACACTTTTCTTCCCGTGTCTTTCATAAGGCCTCGATTTATCATGTAGCGCATAAAGCGCGCCTGATATACCGCCATTAATGGTCCCAAGCCCATAGACACAGTAGCAAACTGCCAAAAGTTGGGCATTAACCATGGGTGCGGATAAGAAGAAATTCCGTCTTTTGAAAGATCTCTACGAAAGGCGTGTAATCGTTCCTTATTAAATCTCCATTCTACATACGACCGCGCATATATGCCCGGCGAGGCGTGGCCTTGAAAAAAAACGAGGTCTTTACCTTTTGGGTGTTCAGGCCCTTTAAAATAATGATTAAATCCAATCTCATATAATGTGGCAGCAGATGCATACGTTGAAATGTGTCCCCCGATTCCTGGCGTTTCCTTATTTGCTTTTGTAACCATCGCCATTGCGTTCCACCTTACCGTCGATTTTATTTTCCGCTCCACTTTACGATCGCCTGGAAAATCCGGCTCATCGCCGGGCAAAATAGTGTTCACAAAGGGCGTGTTCGTGTTGAAGGGTAGCCTTGCTCCCCTTGATTGTGCAAACGCGATGAGCGCTTCAAGTAAAAAACCCGCTCTCTTGTTCCCGTGTTCTTCTAGGGCGTCTTCTATTGACTCTAGCCACTCTTGGGTTTCTTGAGGGTCAATGTCTTTAATTTCTTCTCGCATCGTCTAATTTATCTTGTTAAAATAAAAATATAAATTACATTTTTTCTCACTCACAGCCTCAGCTTTATCTTTGTTTCTCTGGCGCTTTAGCGCTCCCGAACTTCTATTCCTTTTTTTTGAAGGAATTGCTTTGTTTTACTACATACTGGCGCGTTTGTTTTGACGCTGATTGTTTTTTTTTCTTGTCGCTGAATCTGGTGGGCCTGGTCCACAATTTTTATACCGTCTTTCATTATAATTCGGCTTTTTCTGTTAATTGATATTATAATCTCTTTTTGATCGTTTTCTATCAAAACAACCCTTGTGCTAAGTCCGTATTTTTTGGGGTCTAGTTTCATTTTTCAGTAACGCCCTTTATCTCTATAATTGGTCCACACCCCGTTCTCTTTCCCGCGGCTCCTGACGGCTGTGAAACCATGTCGTCCCTTCCTTGGTGCACAACAACTGCCCGGCCAATCACATTGGTTTCTGCTGGTCCTCCAATCGACCACCTGTTGTGTTGGTCTATAAGTATTAAAGTTCCTTTTCCACTATCATCAATATTAATATTTCCTATGTCTCCACTATGAAACTGGCCCTCTCCCCATTTTCCGTGTTTCTCTTTTGTTGGGTTCCAGTGCCCGCCGGAAGACGTTCCGTCTTCTGAGCTACAATCTCCAATGCTGTGTAGATGAACCGCTGTTGGCCCCGGCTCCGCGCCGGTTAAGCTTATCTCCACCTTTACTTTTCCACTCTTCTCAGAAAAAAAGGCCTGACCAGAAACCAAGCTTTCGCTTTTAGACTCTATTTTTGCTTGCGCTCTTTTTCCCTGGCGAAAATCGCAGCCAAACAAAAAAATAAGAGTGGCTACAAAAATCATGTGTTGTTTTTTAACCAAGCTTGCTTATTCCTTCAATTAATTTTAACGGGCTTGTAATGTTCTTTCCACACCCATATGCCTGTAACGAAACGCCGACATAGCTCCACAGTGCCGCGATAGGGGCAAGAGCTTCTGATGTTGTCTTTGTTTTTTGTTTGTTGTTTTCAATAAACCTCTCTGGGCCAATAGTAATTACCGTTTCACCAGATTTGTTCTTATAAGTCTTTGACATGTCGGGGAAGGTTGGCCTGTCCCCACAGGGCGTTTCTGCTATGAGAAAACTTGTTCCAGATCGATTAATGTGCCCTTTTATTTTTATTATTCCTTCGAGGTTTTTTATTCTATCTATTATAATTAGCGTTTCGATATCTTGCTTTTTCTTGTGGGCCAAAAAGGCTTGCGGCAAGAGGCTGGTTTTGTGAAAGCGTTCTGGCCATAAAAAGACGCCCTTTTCAAATGTGCGTTTTTTGTGCCCAAAAGAATTGCTATCACTAGTAATGTTAATTTGTTTTGCGAGATCCTCGCTACATAAATATATTTTCATTTTAATGGCGTCCTCGGGCCAAACAGCGCTGTGCCAATTCGCACCATGGTGCTACCTTCTTCTATCCCAATTTCATAATCGGCGCTCATGCCCATTGAAAGGTCTACAAGTTGGTTTTCACCAATTTCAAAATTGATTCTGTCTTTAACTTTTCTCAACAACGAAAAGGCTTTCCGTGTTTTTTTTTCGTTTTTTGATCGGGGGCCCAAGGTCATTAACCCTTTTACGTTAATATTCTTTAGGGTTGTGCATAGCGCCATGTCCTCAAATTTCTCTGGCCAAAATCCATGCTTTTGTTTTTCTTTGGTCGTATTAACCTCTAATAATATTGGCGTTATTTTGCCCAAGGTTTTTGATCTTTTATCAATTTTTTTTGCAAGCCGTATGGAATCAACCGAATCAACGGTGTCAAATAAGTCTAGGCATTTGTTAACCTTATTTGATTGCAGTGTTCCTATAAATCTTTTCGTAACCATTGGCAGTCTTTCCAGGTTCTCAAATTTTTTTTCTGCCTCTTGAATCCTGTTCTCGCCAATGTGCTTTATTCCTGCTTCACAGCATTTCCTAACCGCGTTTGGCGGTCTGGCTTTTGTGGCCGCTATAATAACAACGGGGCAGCCATAGCCACCCCGTTGAATTGCAAAATCTATTTTTTGTTGTATTGTTTCTAGGCGCTCTGAAAAGTTCACTCGACTTCTTTTTCTTCTTCAATTGAAATTTGTGCGCTGTCTTTTTCTGTCGTCGTTTCTTCGCTGAGAACCCGAGTAATAGACGAAATACTTGCTCCTTCATCTAATTTAACGAGCCGAACGCCCTGTGTCACCCGACCAATTGATCTGATCGCGGCAACCGGTTGCCGCATCAAAACACCGGAATTGGTAATGACTATCAAGTCGTCTGAATCCACAACTTCCATAATGTTTACCATTTTACCTGTTTTATCTGTGCACCGCATTGTTAATACGCCTTTTCCTCCTCGATTTTGGGTGCGGTATTGAATCACGTCTGTTCTTTTTCCATACCCTTTTTCTGTCGCCACTAAAATGGTTCCTTCTCTTTTAACAATCAGCATACCAATAACACGATCATCTTTTGCGCTTAATCTAATTCCCTTTACGCCCATTGTTTTGCGTCCGCTCGCGCGAATGTTGCTTTCCGAAAAACGGATTGATTTCCCCGCCCGCGTGCCCAAAAGAATATCATGTTCTCCGTTTGTAATTCGGGCTTCAATCAGCTTGTCTCCTTCCCTAATTTCGATAGCATAAATGCCGCCTTTTCTTGGGTTTCCATAAGCAGAAAGGATTGTCTTTTTAACGATGCCCTTTTTTGTGGCCATAACAATGTAGTGATCATCATCAAATTCTTTCACGCTTACAAAAGCCTCAACTTTTTCTCCCGGGTCGCACCCAATTAAATTTACAATCGCCCTGCCTCTTGTCGCCCGACCGCCTTGTGGTATATCATAGACTTTAAGCCAATAACATTTTCCGCTATCTGTAAAAAAGAGCATATAATTATGTGTGTTTGCAATAAAAAGGTGTTCTACAAAATCTTCATCTTTGCTCATGGCGCCTTGTACCCCACGCCCTCCGCGGTGCTGTGTTCTATATGTGTTGAGAGCCGTCCTTTTAATATACCCCTGGTGC
>JAKUOQ010000084.1 GCA_022450865.1 Nitrospinales bacterium
ATTGTTTAACTTAAGCCAGTTCGTATTGTTTTCATTTAAGAATAGCAGTGATGATTTGATGGTTTCGTTCGTCACATATTTTCTGGGGCATCCTTCCCCATGGCCTGCAATATCTTTTGATTTAACAATTGAAAGTATTGTTTCTGTTTCAGAACGTTTGAAAGATGAATGCTTAAAGGATTCACGAAACGGAATTTTAATAGAATTAAAGTGACAACTTGATATCAGCATGATTCTCGAATGCAAAACTTGTTGAAGTCAAAATCGCAGGTCTTGTCGCTAAGTAATCTAATCAGTTTAAACTGCCCTTCTCTTTGGCCTTTATCGAGATTATATTTTTTAAATTCCTCAGCTGTTTGTTTTTCCACGCAAATAACTTCTAACGGCATCAATCTGCCGCTCTTACGTTTTTCCATATACTCAATATTCAACCGAGAAATTTCTTCCTCTATCTCATGGGCATAAGCTGCTTTAAATGGCTGTTGAATGTATAGGCGATACTTTAATTCTTCAGAGTAAGCGACCATCACGTAAAATTTAATTCCTAGATTGTAATTTTTAATTACCTTTAAAACCGCTTTGTTTACTTGATCTTCATATAATTTTTCTCCGGTTAGGTTTATGACCCCATCACCTTTTTGGATAAATTTAATGGTTGGCGTATTGTGGTATTTTCCTGTGACTTGAATGATATCATTAATGAAATAACGGTAGAGTCCGTTCTGCGTTGTCACAAAAATATAGTAATCCTTACCGAGTTCAATTTCGTGTAGCATTAAAAATTCAGGGCTTTCACTGCCCCATTCATCGCGTTCAACAAATTCGAAAAAGTTTTCATTAAGCGTTGGGACTTGTGTTTCATTTCTGATGTCTAGATTAACTGTCCCTCGAAATTCACTAGACATATACCCAACTTCGCCAATAAATGATTTGCTGCTTAACTGTGCTTTTAATGCAGGTAATAAGGTGCTGCAGTTTCCAGAGGTCCAAGTTGAAATCAGTTTCAAATTAGGCCAAATGTCGGATATGATCAAGCTTCCTCTTTTCTTTTTTAATTCCCTCAGTTGCGATGCCCTCAATTGGTTTGGCTTGAACTTTTGATTTATCCTTTTTCTTATTTCAGGATCAATTTCCTTCATGCCAGACAGGTTCCCGGACTCTATATCACGAAGTAAATTTTCAAAGTTAGTGTCTATGATATCCTTAAGTCGTAAAATTGTTGAAGGATTTGGCGTAGCAATTAAAGTTATATTCTCTGAATTTAGTGCGAATGCGCAGATCAAATAATATTTCAAATCGTAATCAGAGACCGTGAAAATTTCAAAAGGCAAAAGGTAGCTGTATCGTAATAGTGTGGGCATACTTTTGTATATTAAACCTGATATTGCTCCATAAGGGGTTCCGGTGCTTAGCTTTCCCTCGATATCCGGGCTAACAATTGCCAAAATTTTTCCACTGTAAACTTCTATATCAAAACTATATTGGGTGTATGAAAACAGACTTTGACTGTGTTTATAGCTTTCGATAGATGCATCAAGTATCGGGATATTTTTTGGTTCACCAGTAGTCCCGCTTGTTTGAGCGTACATAACTGGTTGCTGTGAGTTCAGGTATGGTTCTCCCGTTTCTTCTTGTTGGTTAATGTAAGAACGCAAGTCTTCATATTCATTAACTTGGATTGCATTTTGAAAATCCTTATAGGAGTGAATTAATGTAAACTTATGTTTGCTTCCAAAATGAGTGTCCTTGTTTTGATGTAAAATATTTTTTAATAGATTCCACTGATTTATTTTTGGATTCTTAGTTAATTCAACAAATGGGACATAATGTTTTTTTCTGATCCACATCATCCTTATGCGGAGGCAAATAATAAGAAAATACTGTTTTAATAAATCAGTCACTTTTGTCCTGATCTAACCCTTTAATGAAGGGGCTTTTTAATTGTTCAATTAACCCCAAGGGATAATTTCTATTTATTAAGCCTAATTGCTCTACCTTTTTTGCTTTTGGTAGATGCCAGGTGCCAAACAATAAGTCCCAAACTATCAAATTATTTCCAAAGTTTTTATTAGATTCTTTTATTATCATCGAGTGATGCCATCGGTGCAATTCAGGTCCGCTGATAACATAGTTTAATGGTCCTAAATAAATCTTAATATTGCAATGTTGGAAAAAGCCATTAATCGAGTAAAAAACAAAATAGAGAGCTAAAACATTTTCTGTGATACCTAGTATGATAAAAGGCAAAGCATCAAAAATAAATTGAATTGATTTCTCCAATGGATGAAAGCGGCCGACATTCATGGAATACAATTTATGAGGTGAATGATGTACTGCATGTAAGCGCCATAAGGGCATCCATTCATGGCTTAATCTATGCAGCCAATAACGAAAAAAATCTGCCATCAAAACCATGAGAATTGCTTGAATTCCTATTGGCCATTCTTTGGGCCAAAGGTTTTTTATGGTGAAATCGTTTGATTGGAAAATATAGAGTAAGGCTATACTCACTGCGAAAGTCAGGAATTTGACTAGTAATATTTGAACCAAAACCATGTAAGATAAGTCAACAATCCAGTCCTTATTTTTCGGTATCCACTCAGCTCTGAATGGAACGAATCTCTCGAGTGTTATTATGCTAAGAAGGCCAAATAAAACGGCTATCCACGTTGCCAATGTGAGATGTAAATCAAAATAAATTAGTACAATATGAAGCAAAAAGCAGAAGCTTATGACGAATGGGTAAGAGGTATACGAAACCCATTTTTTTATTAAAACTTTCATCCTTAATGAAGCTTACTGTGCTAAGTATGCTTAGCGGATTATAAATCTACAATTACATGCGGTAACAGCAGGTCGTCTGTTCAATTCCGATCACTGGCTCCACTGTTTTAAACCCTCCTTTTTTGCCGCACAGGCAATATTTTCCTGCCACTCAGATTAACTTCTTTATCTAAGTATTAGTTTCCGTTTTTCGTTTTGTGTTTTTCTACCGAACGGCATTGCCTCTGTGTAGGGCTTCCTTTATTGCGGATTTAGGTCGGGGGATATAGTTGCGACCCTTCTTTTGAACCAGATCGGTTCTGGGGTCTTTCCCCGCATTGAAGAAGCTCTTTGTTAGGCGATAAGTTTTTTTGACAAACTTTTTGCCAGCCTTGGTTGCCTTTTCGATTTTGGCTTCAAGTTCCTTTTGTGTTGGCACCCCATCTTTCACAATGCCGGGAATTTTAGTGACAACTTCATATAGGTCGTCAGCCGACCAATCAAGCGGCTTGGCCTTGTTGGCTTTTTCGACCCTATCCTTGAAGGCAAGGGCAGTACGGACTTGGCCAACTGAATTTGCGCTATCACGACAAAATTGATCCACCATTCGTGAAAGTTTTTTGGCTTCGGTTGTCGTGTATTTTTGCTCGGGGTTCCACTTGAATTCCTTAACTGCATTTTCCAAATGTCGCCGGGCTTTTTTTGAAGCTGCCGAGTCGACCGGCTTTTTCCCAATGTGCTTATTCAATGCGTCTATAGCACCATTGACAATTTTCCGGCCCGGCATCTCCGGATCGGTGTTGTTTATTTTTTCGATTCCAGCAAAAACATTCACCGGTTTCTTAGCGGTTTTTCGTTTTACTGCCTTTTTCTTCGCGGTTTTCCTTTTGGTTTTTTTCTTCGTTGCCATAACTCTGAGCTGATTTTACCACCGTAATGCACTAGCTCAAATAATTTTTTTTACTTTTAATAAATGTATATTGGCAGGGCCGTTTGGGATTGTAAAAAGTCTATTTAAAAACCATCGGCTCAGGATATGCAGTTCATGAGGGTAAAGCGAATCAATGAATAGAAGTGACCGTCAAGGTTGGTTGATCGTCGCGGTTATGGTGTTTACTATTCAAGATAGGTTCGCTATTGTAATTCCCCAAGGAAGTGGTGTTAGGGATTCCAAACGGTCGCCTGGCTTTAAGCCTTTGGTTGCTGGGTATCGCCGGTATTGAGTTGTACGCTCAGGAAGTTGACGTGGGTCCGCCACGGCTCACCGAGCCGTCATTCACGCAGATTGTCAATCCTCGTGGCGTGGCCAGCGTGGCGGTGCGGGTGGAGGGTGAGTCCCCCTTCTCCTACAACTGGTACAACAGTAAAGAGAAGGAAGGGGATGTCACGACTGTCAAGGGGGAGATCGCAACCTACAAGGGCAACCCTGACGGCAGCGTCAATATCTCGCTGATTATCGAGGACATCAACGAGGAAGATCAGGGCTACTACTGGGTCGTCGTCAAGAATGACCACGGAGAGGCCAAGAGCATCAAGGCCGAACTAGATGTGAATGATCCTCCGAAACCAAAGGATGACGGGGTTCTGGTTCCGCCCGGGGAGGACGTGACGGTTTTTTTCCCGGTCCCCAATTTTAGCGACGACGACGGCAGCCCGACGGGTGACGTGGATGCGACCCTGCCTGGTCTGGACGATTCCAATGCGTCGGAAAACGCACTGGTACAAGTATGCCCGGACAGCACGATCATGTTCAGCGTGGCTGTCATTGGCGCAACGCCGTTCACTTTTCAGTGGCAGAAGGACGGTGTGGATATACCTGAGACCAACAACAACATACTCCTACTGAAAAATATCACCGATAAGGATGAGGGTGGATATCGGGTAGTAATAAAAAATGTTGCCGGTAACCTGACAAGTGGCATCGTTGACTTGGAGGTCATCGATACACCAGTCATCACAAAGCATCCGGCAGACGTGACTGTTGACCCCGGAAAGTCGGTCAACTTTGAGGTGGATTCGGATACCGAGAATGCGAGAATTCAGTGGCTCAAGGACGGCCTACCAATTCGTGGCGCAACGCGCAATACTCTTCAGTTTACGAGTATCAATCAATCCGATGAGGCTCGTTACACGGCAAAGGTGACCAATGAGTGTGCCAGCAGCATCAGCAATGCTGCGGTCCTGACTGTGAACGATCCACCCATGTTTGTTGTTTTTCCTAAATCAACAACAGGTAACCCTGGCGAGAGCGTCACGTTTCGTGGTTTGGCAACTGGCACGCAGCCCATTTCTTATCAATGGCGACGTGATGGGAATAATCTGGCAGATGAAATCGCCACTTCGTTAACACTGGACAATATTTCCTCATCAGATGCCGGGAAATTCAGGATCGTGGCCAGCAACTCTGCCGGAACAGCTATCAGTCCCGTGGCGGTGTTGGGCGTGAACCATCCCCCAAGGATTGTTGTGCAACCAATAGCCCAGACCGTTGATCCTGAGGCGACGATTTCTTTTAGGGTTGTAGCAACTGGAACCGCACCGCTGAATTACCAGTGGCGCAAGAGCGGGGTCAACATCCTACACGAAACCAAGCCACAACTTGTGCTTAAAAAAGTGGATGCCGATGATCACGGTTCCTACAGTGTTCTTGTCACCAACGTTGCCGGTTCAGTGTTAAGTAATTCGGGTTTGTTGAAGGTTAATGATGTGGTTCCATCCATAACCCGGCAGCCTGAGGGTGCCACAGTCAACCCCGGCAGCCGTATTACCTTCGTTGTCAGCGCCAAAGGCACAAAACCATTGACCTTTCAGTGGGAAAAGGATGGGGATATGATTGAAGATGAACGGTCAAACGAGCTAACAGTCCAGAGTGTAGGTGAGAAAGACGAGGGCGTCTACTCGGTGGAGATATCAAACGTCGCCGGAGAAGTCGCAAGTAATCCGGCAAGTCTTTTTGTCAA
>JAKUOQ010000085.1 GCA_022450865.1 Nitrospinales bacterium
GGTCTGGCCGAATGTAAGAGAAGTAAAGCTTTCCTATGACTATCAAGCTCTTATTGCTGAACGGGAAAAGCTTTTAAATAAAAACCATCTTCTACGTCTGGAAAGAGAAAGTCTTCAGTCGTTATATCGAATTCAACAACTTGCTAAGAACGAAGTCGGGATGATCGATCCAATAAAAGGACAGGTAACAACTATTTTTTTAAAGTAAGGCTATGTTGAACAACAAAAAACCAAAATCACGTTCCTTTAGAAATGTAGTAAAGGTTAGATTGATCGTTGTGTCCAGCCTGTTGCTACTTTTTGCAGTTTCCCTAATAGCTAGACTCGCTAATTTGCAAATCACACAACACAAAACCCTCTTAGCAAAATCGGAAAAACAGCCACATCATGGGAACCTAAAAACCTATTTTGGCAGGGGGACTATTTTTGATCGTAATGGCAATGAATTGGCAACAAACCTTGTAGTTGAATCTGTGTTTGTTGTGCCTCAGGAGGTGCGGGACAGAAAATATACCTCCAAGGTTCTTGCTTCAGCCTTGGGCCAAAACTATGATCGTGTCTACAAAGAAGTATCTTCAAATAAACAATTTGCGTGGATAAAAAGGAAGGCGTCTACAGATGAAATAATACATCTTAAGAAGGCCGCTCTTTCAGGTGTGCGATTTCGCTCTGAGCAAAAAAGGTTTTACCCAAAACGTGAGCTGGCGGCAAATGTCATCGGCTTTGTTGGGACCGATGATTATGGCCTCGCGGGTATCGAGCAAACATATCAGGGAAAGCTAAAAGGAATGGTCTATTCCCAACCCATAAAACAAGATGGTAGGGGTAGAAATATTCAAAACCTAGGGAGTCTTTCTCGCTCAAATCTCGGCAATTACGACTTGATGCTCACGCTAGATGAGGTAATTCAATTCACCGCTGAGTACCATTTAACAAAACAGGTAGAAAGATACAAAGCGGATTCTGGAATGGCTGTGGTTATGAACCCTAATTCCGGTGAAATTTACGCTATGGCAAACGTGCCACAATTCAATCCAAATAATTACAATAAATTCACCCCAGAAACCCGGAAAAATAATACTGTCGTAAGTTCGTATGAGCCGGGATCCATTTTTAAACCGATTGTTGCTGCCGCAGCCTTAGACAACGGTATTGCTCAGCCTCACGATAAATTCTTCTGCGAAAATGGAAGTTTTAAAATTGGTGGAAGAAATATTGGTGAAGCTTCCAATCATAAATATGGTTCTCTCAGCATGCAGGAGATAATTGCCAAGTCCAGTAATATTGGTGCCATAAAAATTGCTCAGAAGCTTGGTAAGGATTCCTTTTACGAATACATTCGAAAATTTGGTTTCGGAGAAAAGACTAGCATCCGACTTCCTGGTGTGTCTTCGGGGCTACTGGGAAAAAGAAAGAATTGGAATGAACGTTCATTAGCCTCCATATCATTCGGACAAGAAATAGCTGTCACTCCTTTGCAAATGGTGGTTGCCCTTAGCGCCATTGCTAACGGTGGAACTCTTATGGAGCCACATATAGCCAAAGCGTTGATGCGAGATGGAAAAATAATTAAAGAGATCAAGCCAAAGATAATCCGTCGTGTAATATCCGAAAAAACAAGCCGGCAGATGATGGAGATATTAAAGTTTGTTGTCGAAAATGGAACGGGGAAAAAAGCCGCGATAGACGGTTTTGAGGTGGCGGGTAAAACCGGAACCGCTCAGAAATATATTACAGAAACCCAGTCCTATTCAAAAACAGAATTTATTTCTTCATTTATAGGTTATGCGCCAGCGGATAACCCGCAGTTGGCGATTTTGGTGATGATTGACAATCCGAAGGGACGCCATTGGGGTGGTGTTGTCGCGGCCCCGGTGTTTGTGAAAATCGCTGAAAAATCATTGCGCCATTTAAATGTTACTTCAAGCAAAGAACGTATTTTTATTCTTGACCGCGCCTAATGAAACAAACTGTATCAACAAAATGGTTCCTATTTTCGGAAAATGACTTCGCTCTAAGAAAAATTATGTCTGAAAAAAATCTTGAAAAATTAATGGTGGGTGTTGAGACGACCGATTCTCTAGGAAATCTAAATCTCGCAATCAAGCACATCGCTTTCGATTCCAGAAAAGTCCATCCTGGCGCACTTTTCGTTGCCATCCCGGGGGACAAGCATAACGGGGAAGCCTTTATAAAAGATGCTTGGGTTAAAGGGGCCGTTGCATTTGTCACGCAGTCTCCTCTTAAATCTTTAAGCTTACCCTCTATGGAGGGTAGAGGTTTCACTGCTTTGTGCGTTGAAGATTCACGAAAAGCTTTGTCAAAAATCAGTGCGAATTTTTATAACCAGCCGTCAGAGCATTTAAATTTAACGGGTATAACCGGGACCAACGGAAAGACAACATTAACATATATTTTAGAAGCTCTTTCAAGGGCTGATGGAAGGCAAGCGGGAGTAATCGGTACTATAAATTGCCATTTTGGGGAAACAATTATTCCGGCGGTTATGACCACGCCTGAATCTCTCGATCTCAATCAGAGTATCAGGCAAATGGTGGATGCGGGAATTTCAGATTGTTTTCTTGAAGTGTCTTCACATGCCTTATCTCAGAAACGTGTTTACGATATGAGCTTTGAAGTGGGTATTTTCACAAACTTGAGCCGTGATCATCTTGATTTCCATGGAAATATGGATGAATACAAAAATTCGAAAGCTAAATTATTCAGAGAGAATAGAGTTAAGGTTCCGGTCATAAACATCGATGATCCAACTGGAAAAGAATTCGCTGCAGAGTTCAATAGGAATGTTATTTCAATCGGGAAAAACCGTGCTGCTGATTTTTCCGCAGAAGACATAACCCTTGAAGCGACAGGTAGCCGATTCACTTTAAAAACACCAAGCGGTTCTATCCAGGTGCGAACTAATCTTCTTGGTGAGCATAATGTATACAATCTTCTTTCTGCTGCGGCAGCGGCCTCGGTTCAAGGCGTTTCGCTCGATGTCATCCAGAATGTATTTCAGAAAATCCCGACCATACCAGGAAGGTTCGAATCGGTGAACAACGGTCAAAATTTTTCTGTTCTGGTCGATTATGCTCACACGGAAGATGCTCTTTCAAAATCAATCACTGCGGCTAAAGCATTTACCAAGGGAAAAGTAATCGTCGTTTTCGGTTGTGGCGGAGACCGTGACAAAGGGAAAAGGAAAAAAATGGGACAAGTTGCACTAAAAAATGCCGACTTCTCGATCATCACTTCGGATAACCCGCGGACAGAAGATCCTGAGCGAATTATTGATGATATCTGTAAAGATATTACTGATACCGACTCTTATAGAACAATCACAAACCGAAGAGAAGCCATTGGATATGCTATTGACCGAGCAAAAAAAAATGATCTCGTATTAATTTCCGGTAAAGGTCATGAGGATTATCAGATTGTAGGCTCCAAAAAAGAACATTTTGATGATCGTGAAGTTGCTAAAGAATTTTTAGGGAAACGAACGCGTTGATTATAGGCAAGGCGAAAGACTGTCTGTATGCAGTGAATGGAAAACTATTGCAGGGTAGCGAAACAGTGATTTTTCGCGGAGTATCCATAAACTCTAGAACTATCAAAGAAGGAGAGTTGTTTGTGTGCATTAAGGGTGAAAATTTTGATGGCCATGATTTCTTTGGCGATGCTTTTAGAAAGGGTGCTGCTGGAATCATCTTGTCTGACACCAAAAATCTTTCTACAGGTATGCTCGGCAAAGGAGAGTCTCCGTTTGTGATTCAATCTCAAAACACCTTGCGGGCATTGCAAGACCTTGCTAGCTATCAAAGATCTCTATTCCCTTTTCGGGTTATCGCAGTAACGGGCACCAATGGAAAATCAACAACTAAAGAAATGATCGCCTCAATTATTGAAACAAAATATAAAACTCTTAAAACTCAAGGAAACCTCAATAATCATATCGGCCTCCCGCTGACTTTATTAAAAAGAGAACCAGAGCATGAGGTAGGTGTTCTCGAAATGGGCATGAGCGCTGCAGGAGAAATTAAACGACTAGCTGAAATAGCAAAGCCTGATATAGGCGTGATCACAAATATTTCTGCGGGTCACTTGGGGCAACTAAAAACAATAAAAGAGGTCCAAGCTGCAAAAGGGGAACTATTTGATTCCCTTCATAAAGAAGGTACGGCAATTGTAAACGCAGACGACCCCTTGGTTCTTGAGCTAGCCAAATCGTTGCGCATTAAAAAAATTACTTATGGAATAAAAGAACCGGCAGATATCCAGGCAAGTGATATTCAAAATAAAGGTAACCATGGATTTACTTTTACAGCAAAAATCTTCGATCAAGCGATCCCTGTCAAGCTTCCGCAAATCGGTTATTGCAATATCTATAATGCCTTGGCGGCTTTAGCTACAGGTCACTCACTAGGTATCACGGGAAAAGAAATGAATCTGGGATTGAAAAATTATCAGCAAATTCCTCAAAGAAATGAGCAGATACATTATGAAGGAATGACCTTGATCAATGATACGTACAACGCTAACCCACAATCGATGAGAGAAGCCTTAAAAACGTTGAAAGAGATCAATACCCAGGGAAAACGATTTTTCATTATTGGTGACATGCTTGAGTTAGGTCCTTTATCAGAACCTGCGCATCATGAGCTTGGTCAGGAGATAGCTGGATCAAATGTCGATTATTTAGTAACAGTCGGCCCGCTAGCATCATTGGCAGCGGAAAGCGCAAAAGTAAATGTCCAGCAACAATTACAAATTGAAAAGTTCAATACGCACGATGAGGCTGCGAACTATCTTTTGCGAAAAGTTAAAAAGGGGGATTGTTTGCTCGTCAAGGGTTCTCGTGGCTCGAAAATGGAAAATGTTGTTCAGGAATTTTTAAAACCTAAAAAACAAAATAATTAAAAAATGTTTTATCACTTGTTTTATCCGCTTAGTTCAGAATTTTCATTTTTTAATGTATTCAAATACATTACATTTCGCTCTGCGTATTCAGGAATTACTGCGCTGACATTCAGCTTGATTTTTGGCAATTTAATGATTCGAATGCTGCAAAAGTTTCAAATCGAAGAAAAAATTCGCAGTGACGGACCTGAGCATCATTACTCAAAATCAGGAACTCCCACAATGGGTGGGTTGCTAATACTAGTAACATTTTTAGGGGCAACATTGTTATGGGCTGATCTTGCAAACCGTTATATCTGGTTGATCATTTTTGCGGCTGTCGGTTTTGGCGCAATTGGTTTTCGGGATGATATTTTGAAGCTAAGGAAGGGAGAGGGAATTTCTGCTAAAGAAAAACTCTTCTTACAGCTTTTGGTGAGTTTGGCAATCGGAGTTTATTTGCTTTACTTCGATCCGTCTCGAACAGAATATGGAACACGATTGTCTGTACCTTTTTTTAAAGATTTTCAGCCAGAGTTGGGGTTTTTATATCTCCTCTTCATTGTCTTCATAGTGGTCGGGACTTCAAATGCGGTTAATTTAACGGATGGTCTCGATGGGCTTGCTATTGGTCCCATCATCATTGCGATTCTCACTTATACAGGCATCGTATACATCTGTGGTCATGTCAAGTTTGCTGAGTATCTTCGCATTCAATACATAAAAGATGCGGGAGAAATCGCAGTTGCGAGTTCAGCTATCCTAGGAGCAAGCCTGGGTTTCCTTTGGTACAACTCCTACCCCGCACAAGTTTTTATGGGTGATGTTGG
>JAKUOQ010000086.1 GCA_022450865.1 Nitrospinales bacterium
ATGACTTTACTCAAACATTTCAGTCGTCCGCCTGAAGATATATTTAAAGGAGTGAAAACTCGGAAGGGGCTCGATCGGATTCGGATTTTAAGTGATGCTGTGTCTTATCTTGAATGTGAAGTGGCTCATTCCATGCAGGCCGGTGACCATGTTTTGTACGTGGGAGAGATTATCGGTGGAAAAACTTTAAAAGACGGCGACCCTTATATCCATGTAAGGGATAATGGGTTTAATTATTGATCGAGTCCAATCATTTTCAAAAAATCGGTCCGGGTGATAGCCCAATATGCCGCGGTCACTAAAAATACTATGGCGGATACGATGAAGACAGCTAATTTGACCATACGTTTGGGATCTTCTTCGTAATACTCTTTCAAGTCTCCGGCCATGCTTTCTACAACTCCTTCGTTTGCCGACTTTCTGAAAGTTTTATCGATAGCATCACGACCGTAAATAATCCCAAAAATTACCGCGATAATTAATATTTCAATTGCACCGATCATTGTTTAATAATTGCCTTTTTGGTATTTTCTTCAACCCGAAAACTCAGGAACTGGCAGCTGAGTCAATTTTTTTGTTCCGGAATTTGGGGAAGCGTTACGAGCACAGCGAAATCCATAATCATCCATTCTACTATTAGATGTGCCGTTGTTTCTAAATGAAGAGTAAATAAAACCTTTAAGATCACGCCATGAACCACCGCGGATAACCTTGAACTCTCCACCAATTGGCCCTTTCGGGTTTGCATATTCGTCTGTTTCCTTATAATACTCACGAAAATACCAATCGTCCACCCATTCTTTAACGTTTCCGGCCATATTATAAAGTCCGTATATGCTTTTTCCTTCTTTGAGGGAATCTACGGGAACTAAAACTTTATGTTTGGTTTCCTTGGTCCAAGTCTGATTGTAACGAGCCAGTTTTGGAGAAGGGGATTGGTTACCCCAGGGGTAGGTGTTTGCGTTTTCTCCTCTAGCGGCTTTTTCCCACTCTGCTTCTGACGGTAGACGTTTGTCTTTCCATTTGCAATATTCATTAGCTGCTCGCCAGTTAACATTGTTGATGGGGAAATTTTCTAGTCCAGCTCGGGGTTGGAATTTACCGTTAAACATTAGGGTTCCGAACTTGTTGTCAAGGTAGTAACCTTTAACATTGTTCTTAGCATTCAAAAAAATGGAAAAATCTTTTGCAGAAACTTCATACTTATCTATATAAAAGCTATCTAGAAAGACACGATGTTCGGGTCTTTCATCGTCTAGACCATCATTCAATCCCATTTTAAAGAATCCAGAAGGAATAAGAACCATATCTGAAGGAGGTGAAAAATTTATTAAGGGACCTGATATTTTTTGGAAATATAATACATCTTTTATTCCATATGATTTTAATAGAGATCTTGCTTCTTCAGAAAAATTTCCATTTGCTTCTAGTGCCAGATAGGATTGTAAAAACCGCTTTGCTTTTTCATCTTGTTTTATTTCAGAGTAAATCCATCCAGAGAAAAATTTTAAATCGGCGCGTTGAGGATTGGTTGCAGATTGGATATCTGTAATTAAGCTCTCTGCTATTTCCGGAGGATTGCTGGCCAATACCTTTCGATACCAGCTTTTAGCATCGGTATATTGTTTTTGTAGTAGGGAGTAAAACCCAAGGTTCATCATGGCCAATGTAACTAGGTTACCACCCCCTTTATTTTTCTTTAGCCCTCGCATGGTCCAAGCAGAAGCCATTGCAAGTTCATCAATTCGATAATAGGTCCAGCCTAATTGGATATAGTTTTTTAAATCTACGGGATTTTGATCAATGAGGTATCGGTATTGTTCTGTAGCTTGAGCAAAATCATTGATTCGATAATAAGCTTCAGCCAGTCGGGCTGAAATATTTTTGTTGTCGGGGAATTGAATCCTCATACTTTCTAATGTTTGGATAGCTAGAGCATATTGTTTTAAACGACTAAAAGCATTGGCGATATTGAATTTATTTTGGATGTTTTCAGGTTGTAATCTAACTAGGGCTTTTAAATGCAACAAAGAAGAAATAATGCGATTGCTCTTCAAGAAAAGATTGGCAAGCCTTTGGTGAGCGGGTGCATACGAATTGTCTATTTGAGTAACCTGTAAAAAACTTTCAATTGCTGCGTCGAAGCTGCCATTTTCCTGATATGCCAGGCCCAAATTAAAAAGCGTAGGTAAATTTCCAGGAGAAGCTTTTAAGGCTAAGTTGTAATGTCTTATTGCAGCTTTAAAATTCTTTTGCTCCGAATAAATGTTTGCAAGATTATTTTGTGCATCTATTGAATTTGGATTGATTTTAGTAGACAACTGTAAATAAAAAATAGCCCGCTCGACTTTTTGGTTTTGGTAATAAACCATCCCTACATTCGAAAAATAAGCACCTAGAGTTTGTTTGGTATCCAAATTCTTTAAAAAATAGGAGCTTTTTGTTCCAGAAGAGTTTAGGTGGCGTTGGCGATAAAAACTATCTGAAAATGATGTTCCCATTTCAGTTGCTTCGATATTGATTCGGTTACCACCTTTTTCGTAACGAACGAAAAAATGATTTGGCAGAGGAACTCCAAATAGAGGTAAATCTAATTTTTGTCCCAAAATCAGATAAAGCAGGGATAGGTTCATGCAATATCCTCTTTTACTTTTGAGCATCCCATGTAGGAAGAGCTCTTCATTATCGACGGGAATCCCTCTTGTATCGACTTGTTCAGTATAGCGGTAACCCGCTTTGGTGTGGATTGCATGACGCAAAGATTGAATTATTGTCTTTGCGTCTCCTGGTAAATGTTTTTGTACATCTGAAATCAAGTTGCTAATTTCTTGTCGGAGTGGCTGGATTTGTAAGGATGGATCCCAGTGTTTGGAAATTAGGAGCAGAGTTTCGAAAAGATCTATTTCAGAATCCGGAAGTTTAACGATATTACCAAGCTCTTTTTCTATCTGTATTTTCTCGTTTGTATTAGAGCTTGTTGCGACGGTTGGCATGCAGAAAAAAAAGAAGATTAGATAGGCTGAGATCAATCGGAAACGTAATAAAATCATTTTGTATAGGCTCTATATTTTTGGATATTTATTTATTATATCAGGAAGTGTTTATGGGAAATAGATAAGAAACAAGAGTGTTTCTTTGACTAAATTTACGAACATACCTAAACAGGATGCAGTAGAGAATATGGGGCTAGGTTTGTGATATTTATCTTACGGTATTAATGCCGACCTCCAAGTCGTCGTCCCATCCATCCGGCAAAAGTGAGTCCAGACCTTTGTCTCGTCGGGTTTGGGAAAGGTTTCTCATGAAGTGGGCGTTACATTTAAGGCAGATCCACCCTTCTCCGGAAAATATCCAGCATTCGTCCTCCACCCATTCCTGCGCTTCTTCCTCATCGTCGCACCATTTACCATTCTCAAGACAGTCTTCAGCGACCCGGGTATGACACACAACTGAATATTGATTATTTCTTTCTACAAACAATGCTGGTTCCTTTTGATATTTTTAATAATTCTTCACTTAAGAATATAATAAAAAAATATACTTGCCTATCAAAATCTACCTCTTTTTAGTTCTATTCCCTCCTGATCATCCAACCCTCCAGAAGAAGAATTGCCACAACAAAGAGAAATAGAGGGGTGGTGAGCAACATTCCCCCAGCAGATGGCAGCTTTGATCCACTTAACTCTGGACTTTTTATCGTAACCTTAAGATTGGGTAGAAAAGTTTTAATATTTTCCTCAGAAATTTTTTGTGGTGAAGATTCTTTAGTATCAACATTTATCGTGAAAGTGCCGACCGGTTGAGACCCTAATGGAAGTTTTGTAATAGTTTTTTGTGTGTGTTTTTCGGGCAATTCATAAACTTGATAAATACCTGGGATCTGGGTTTTTTTAAAGGTAGCCTGACCGTCTGTAGTAATTATTAAATGAAGATTGCCCTTTGGGGTTTGGATCACCCATTGACCTTGGTCTTTACTTTGGTGATAGGATTCTCCTACCAAAAGATTTTGGTGAGAAATATTTTCAAGTCCGCGAGCCGCATACTGGGTCCACCTTTGTATCCATGGAAGAAAAGTTGGTTGAATAGGAAATTCATTCCATTCTCGATCCAGAGAACTGAGAAAAACTATGATTTTCCCTTTGCCAAAGTCGTTTTCTATAACTGCTGGGTTTTGATTGGTAAACCAGTTGGCTATTTTAAAATTTTTTCCATCTCTAGCTTCTATTGTATAGATTGAATGGAAAGCAATTTCTTTCATTTCCTCAATGGCTTTGTTAGAAAATGCCCGCATAACTGGATGTTCAGTTCTTTTAAATAATAGGTGGGTCTTTTCAATATTTTGTATTGCCTTTAGGGTAATTGGTAACAGGTTGCCAAGTTTTTCATTGTAATATTTTGCATCTATTTGATTACCCATACCAAATATTAATGCTCCACCGCGCAAAACAAAACTTTCAAGTTCTAGTTCATAACCTATAGGAAGTTCTCGTACGTTAGCAAGGATGACTACGGAAAAATCTGATAGTTTTCTTAATGGAAGTTCGGCTAGAGTCGAGATGGTGGGATCAATATGAGAAACGGATATAGAAAATGGATTAAGAGCACGTTCCAGATAAAAAGATTCGCTTTGATGTGAAACAGTACCAGGATCTCCGTCTACAACAAGAACCTTAATGTTTTGGTTAGGATGATGGGAAAAATAGCGTCTGCTATCTGTTGGTAAAGCATCATCGCCTACTTTAATTTGTCCTTTTATGGGATCCCGTTTGCGTAATGGAATGGAAAACTCTTCGGAGATTGTTTGTCCAGCTGAAATGTCTAATAGGATTTCTTTTTTAATTTCTTCATCAAAAATCAATGAAACAGGTAAGCGTTGATTTTCATTTGAGTAATTTTTAATAGTTGAACTGATTTTTAAGATGCGGCTGCGTGCTAAAAATTCCTGATGGGTCTGAACGCTTTCTACCGCTATTTCGTTTCTTTTCAAAGATAAGGCAGAAAAATTATAAATTTGTAGGGGTATGTTTGGCAACGGTTCGATTTCAGAAAAAACTTCTTTATCCCATCCATTTTTATCTAGATCGGTCAATATAATAAGTTTTTTTTCCTTATTATTTGCGTTTTTTAGCAGGTTGGCTGCTTTTACTAGGGTATGGCCCATGTCCGTTGTTTGGTATGAGGGTTTTAGGTTTTTGACCAATTTATCAAAACTGTTCTTTTGTTTTATCCATCCCTGATAGATATGGGCTGGGTGGGATGCGAGAACCAAGCTGAATTCACTTCCGTCAGGAATTTGAGTTAAAAGTTTTGATAAGAATTGGGTTGCTAGCTCAAAAAGAGTTTTTTCTTTTACCTGGGTTCTCATGCTAAAGGAGTTATCGACAATAAATACATAAGAAGCAGGCGAATTGTTACGGAAAACTTCTGAGTTCCCCAAAGATAAAAATGGGTTTGCCAAAGCAAGGCTAAACAGGGCAATACCCAGGCATCGAAGAAAGAGTAACAACAGACGATTGGGACTGGACGTTTTTACTGATCGTTTTTGTGATTGAAAAAGCAAATAGACTGCAGAAAAACGCACATACTTTTGTTGTCGGCGTGTTAATAAATGAATCAAAATGGGTACAGAAATCCCAAATAATCCAAATAAAAAAAAGGGTGAGGAAAAATTGAGACTCATATTTTTATCAAGCTTTTTCGTTTTATAAGATA
>JAKUOQ010000087.1 GCA_022450865.1 Nitrospinales bacterium
CTGATTCAATTTGTTAGTTTGCTGAGAGGTGGTAAAAAAGTATCTATGTCGACCCGGTCTGGGGAATTTGAAACTCTGTCGGACGTAGTAAGCGAGGTTGGCGTTGATGCAGCACGCTATTTTTTCCTAATGAGAAGCTCGGATGCACATTTGGATTTTGATCTTGAATTGGCTAAACAGGAAACACCGGAAAATCCAGTTTTTTATATCCAATATGCACATGCGAGAATTTGTAGTATCTTTCGTGGCGCTAAAGATAAGGGCATTCAGTTTTCTGAAAATGCGAATATTGACCTGTCCCCACTTGTTGAGGAGGAAGAATATTCGATCATAAAAGCAATTTTGGCATTTCCTGAAGTTGTGGAGAAAAGTGCTTTAGCTTTGGAAGTGCACAGAATTTCGCATTACCTGCTCGATCTGGTATCGCGTTTCCATGGATATTACAGCCGGCACAGGGTGATTTCCGATGACATCCCACTGACCCTGGCTCGCTTGTATTTATTAGATGGGTTAAGAATAACAATTCGAAACGGGTTTGACCTAATGGGAATTTCAGTGCCTGAAAAGATGTAAGGCTGATTCCGATGGAGTGATATGAGATTAATTTATCTAGCGATCCTTGTTTCAATAACAACATCGATCTTTTATTTTAAGGGTGAATTGTTGTTAGGTTTTTTTGGGGAATGGAATAAACCTGCAGTAAGTAAAAAAGTGAGTGCAGTGAAACCTAAATTCCTTATTAATAAAGCCGAGGCTTTAAAACCTGTTTCCCATCAATTTACCTTTTTTGAAACCTTGAATGACAAAACCATGACCAAATATGTAGGACTGCATGGTGAAATGCTTCCGGTCTCTTCACCTGCTAAACCAGTTTTTCTTTTTAAGGAAAAAAATATTTCAAGTCTAGTAGTTGAGCCTGCAAAATCAGATCTAAAACCAAGAGCTATAAAATTTACTCAGGAAGGCAAAAAACCATCGCCATCAACATTGCTTCGATTTTTTGTCCAAGTCAGTTCATTCCGCAATCAAATGAAAGCAGGCGCATTAAAAATAAAATTACAAGAAAAAGGTTTCGATTCGTTTCTTATTGAAACAGAATTACCGAATCATGGAGGTAAATGGTATCGGGTGTTTTTAGGTAAATATAGCGATGAAGAATTAGCGGAGAAAGATGCAGAACGCGCCAGAAAAGAGTTTAGGCTCGATGGTGTTGTTGTAAGGAAAACCTTAGGGTAAGTGTGCTATTTCTCTGAACACATATGGTCTTTATCGCAAAATGCCTGAAGTTCTTCTACTGGGTCATCAATTCTTGGACCACCATAAAATTTTTCTTTACTATCAAACCAGGTATTGAACCTGTAGCCTTCAATATCATCCTGATATAGTTTTCTTCTTTCATCTTTTCCATTAAACTCAAAATCAATTTGTGTCATTCCTGACGGCTTGATAGTAACTACACCTTTTTTCTGGGGTATGTAAGTATGCCAAGCCACAACGTCGTATGTTCCAGGAGGAATATTATCAATAGAAAAATTTCCATTTGAGTCGGTAACCGTATAATACGGGTTTTTAACCAGATAGCCGTGAGTTTGTAAGAATGGGTGTAGATTGCATTTGATGGTGTATTCACTTGCATTAGCTCGAACGAATGCAGACCGCACCTGACTGGACTTAGGAGTGACCGGGCGGTTAGAAGTTTGATTGGGGTAAATATTTCTAACTTCATAAGTTGCTATCTCATGCTGAATCGGATCCATGTTTTCAATAATAATATTTTCACTGTTCTTGATTCCAATTATGTAATTGTTAGCACGACAGCGGTCTATGTGAAACGTTTGCATTTTTTGTGGAAAGGGCTTCCCTTTTTTAACATCTATTAGAGCTATGATAGTGTCTTTCAAACCACGATTTTTTGACACCGTAAAATCAAAAAGTAAGCGGTGCCCTTTACCGTCTGAAATGCGCGAACAAAATTCAATATTTGGGGCGTTGATTAGGTGAAAAGAGCGGGCTTTAGGGATTGGCCCTGCAAGAGAAACGCGACCGTTTAATTTCCCCCCATTATCTACTGTTATTACTTTGTATTCTGGAATTATTTGATCGAATAATTTTTTTGCCAACTTGTTGTTACGCTTGAAAAGGATATCTACTTTTTCTCTGGCTTTTTTCCTATTGCCTTGGCGATTGAATAAAATGCCGAGATCGTATTCGGCCTTTACCATTCTCCGATCAAGGCTCAATGCAATCTCTAGTTCTTTTATTGCCTCATCGATTAAATTTAGTCGAGCAAAAGATACTCCCCGATTGTAACGAAGCCCAGAAGAGTCATAGCCCAGTTTCAGTGCTTGGTCGAATGAAAATACAGCTTCTTTAAACATTCCCGTCTGGCTTAATGCAACTCCAAGATTTGCATGTACCAATCCTTTATTTGGTAAAAGCTTGGCAGCTTTGATAAATTCAGGGATAGCATCTTTCCATAATTTTTGTTGGCTAAGTTTCATTGCTCTCTGATAATGAAGTTCGGCCTCCTTACTATGGGTCGATGCTTCAGTATAAAATGTGAACAGTAAAAAGGAACATGTTAAAAATGTAATAAAACGCATGAGTTGATCTAGAGTTATTAGTAATTTTTAATTGGTATATGGCTTTATAGACAGTATTTTCAATCTACCAATACCTTATTGATGTGTCAACTAAGGCTAAAGGGGTCAATAGAATATTCACGCTAATATTTACTATAGCTACTTTGTTGGTATAAAAATTTAATCAAAGCTTCTAATTCAGGAGTCATATTTTTGAAGATAAATGACTTGTTGGAGCCTTTTACTCCACATCCAGCTTTAAGAGGAGGTATTTTCCAAACTATAGCCGGATCACAATTGCCTGGAAATTCAATCGTACTTCCAGAGAAAATTCCATACACTATTGACCTTGATGTGGATGCAAAATCCATTTTGTATGAAATAAAATCTGTGGATAAAAATAAACCTGTTGTCATGCTAGCCCACGGTATGGGAGGTTGTTCTGAATCGGGTTATATAAAAAGGATTGCCTGGAAGCTATGGTTTCATGGATACGGTGTTTTCATGATCAACCAACGAGGTAGTGGAAAGGGAATGGGACTTAGCTCCAGCTTATGGAATGGGGGTTCAAGTGATGACTTTGATAAAATGATTCGTTTTATATTGGAGAAGCATCCTTGTCTGCTCATAATTGGTTTCTCGTTGAGCGGAAATATTCTTCTTAAATATTTGGGTGAAGGCCGGGTTATTCCTTCTGGGCTGATAGGTGCACTAGCAGTTAACCCCCCTATTGATTTGCGTGTTGCCAGCCACAATATTTCTAACCAGGCTTCGTGTTGGTTATTTAATCGTTACTATATGAGATTGATTGGAATTCAAGCTCAGGCTTTGAGAAAAAATTTTCCTGAGGCTATGCATCCAGGCCAAAACCTGAACACAATCTGGGATTTTGATGTGAGTTATACTGCACCAGCAGGTAAATACAAAAGTGTGGATGATTATTATGAAAAATGTAGCGGAAAAAATTATATAAAAAATATCCAGAAACCTACAACTATTCTATGTTCTCTAGACGACCCTTTTGTGCCTCCGGAAGTTTTTAGGAATCTTTCTAGTAACGTGGACTTTTGTCAGCCCCAGGGGGGTGGGCATATGGGTTATATTTCACATAAAAAAACTCAATTTGGAGATCGCCGCTGGATGGACTATGTGGTTCTTAGGTGGACTCAGGAAATGAATAAAGCCTAAATAAATCAAAAATATTTTAATAAATCAGAGCAAGATAAAAAAATTGATGTAGTTGCCGAATAGGGATGATTCATGTTATAGAATTTAGCCAGCCTCGGTATCGAGGAGTTAACAAGTGAAGGATTAGTATGTCCCAAAAAACAAGATTTGATAACGTTGAAATAATTTTAGAAGGTCGCCTGCGGGGTAACCAATTGATGCTGAGCGGCAAAGATCTCACGGCCGAAGAAGCAAAGTTGCTTTGGGAGTCACCTAAAATGAAAGAAGTCAGTTGGCTTGATCTTGCTGACAATAACTTGGGTGATGAGGGAATTCGGGGCTTGGTCGATTGCCCGGCACTTGAAAATATTCAATATTTGAATTTAAACAAAAATGGTATCAGTGATAGGGGCTTAGAGATTCTTGCGAAAGCAAAATTTCTTGGTAAATTGAAACGGCTCCACCTAAAAGATAACTCAATAGAAGGTAAAGGTGTGGTTGCCCTGTTTAATTCTGAAAACTTAGATAGCCTATCAACATTTCAGATCAACGATGGCTGGACATGCAAGAAAAGGGAAGGATGGCGGTACAAACCGCAGACTTAAACTATGGCTCAATCCTCCCTACATATCCAAATTTCAGCACACGATCGGCCGGGTATCTTGGCTGAAACCTTAGGCTTTATTGTTGATGCTGGCTGGAATGTCGTAGATATTAAGCAATTTGTTTTTAACGGCATGCTCAACCTTTCTATCCTGCTTGATGGCGATGATACTTTAATTTCACCTTTAAAAGCCGCTCTGATTAGTTATGCCGACCAGAGAAACTTTAAGGTTGCCATCTATCCTTTGAAGGAGGAAATTCAGGCTGAGGTTCCTTATTCTCATCGATCTGTTGTTACTTTGTTGTGTGAAACTTTTCCTTCCAAAGCCTTTTTGGAAATTACGAAAACCTTTGCTGACCTTGATATTAATATTATGAGGATTGAGCAACTGGACTCTGGGGATATTCAAGTTTTAGAATTTGTAATTGGAACTCAAAAAGCTCATTCAACGGAAGATGTTTTAAATGCCTTAGTTCGTTTTAAAGAAAACTATCGGGTTGATATCGCTGTACAGGAGGAAACCTATTTCCGACGCAATAAAAGGTTAATTGTTTTTGATGCAGATATGACTTTCTTACAATGTGAGGTGATAGATGAGCTAGGCAAGCTTGCCTCCCAAGGAGAAAGAATGATGAAAATTACCCGCCAAGCGATGAGTGGTGAATTGGATTTTAAAACTGCTCTGCGTGAACGTGTTAGTTTATTAAAAGGCTTGCCTGAAAAAACACTTGAAGAACTAGCCGATAATCTGCCCCTTACTTCCGGGGCAGAAAATTTAGTAAAGATTTTAAAGTATCTGGGTTACAAAATAGCAATGGTCAGCGGGGGGTTCGATTATTTTATCAAGAAACTGTGTGACCGTTATGAGTTAGATTATGGAATTGCCAATCGGCTAAAAATTGAAAATGGTGTAGTTACTGGAGAGTTAGAAGGGGAAATAATTGATGCTGAAGGTAAGGAAAATGCACTCGTTTCTTTGGCAAAAAAAGAAGGGTTTTCCCTTCGACAGGTAGTCGCAGTCGGCGATGGTGCTAATGATATTAAGATGCTTGCAAGAGCAGGCCTGGGAATTGCTTTTAACGCAAAACCAATAGTTCAGCGTCAGGCACAGGCTAGTATCAATCTACACGATTTAAAATTGATTTTATATTTTTTAGGAATTAACGGATTGGATCTTCAGGAACTAAGTAAAGTGGTGGGTAAGAGTACAACACAGTCTTGGCCCAAAAAAAGCTAAAAAAGGCTCTCAAAATAGTCCATTTTTTGCAAAGCTTTTAA
>JAKUOQ010000088.1 GCA_022450865.1 Nitrospinales bacterium
CGCTTACACTATTCCATAAAAGATGGTCTAAAACCCTGGCCGATCAATGTTTCCAATTGGCCTTAGCTTTCAGCAGTCACCCGCTGGAAGTTGTGGGTACCGTGTTGAATGGATTTCTTGTGACGCAATTTTTGAATTTACAAAAAGGTAGCCTTTTATCAAAAAGAAAAGAAATTTTGCAGGATGCAGCAGAAATTTGTGCTCAGGTAGAGATTGAAATTCAAGCTAGAGTAAATGTATTCGAAGACAAATTGATGGTAAAGTCTACGAATGCATTCAGTCAGACTCTGGAAGGATTAATAGACCAATTTGATAAACCAGAAAAAGAAGTGTTGGAATGGATTGTTAATAATGCATCCCTATATTGTAACCGTGAGATAAAGCATGCTTCCCAGGGATTTGTTTTGAGTTTAATTCCCCTTTCGTTGTACTGGATGTTTAGTGAAGAAAAAGAATTTTCGCTCGCCTCAATTCTTGAAAAAGGAAGGGAAACAGAAAAACTCGGTGCGCTAGTTGGCTCGTGGACCGGAGCTCTACTGGGAGCCCAAGCGATTCCTGAACATTTAAAAACTGGTTTGGTCAATAGCAGAGAAATAAGATTAAGAGGCGAAGCTTTGTTCCATTCCCGGAGGACAAAAGATGCAAAAACCCTTACCACTATGGAAACAGCTTTAACAAATAAGGAAGCAGAAGAAGCAAAACGCTATCAACCTAAAGATACAAAGAAAGGCTTCAAACCGGTATCCATAGATTTTTGGGAAGATGAGGAAGAAAATATTCCTTCTAAGGAAGACCGAGCCCAGTGGAGAAAATATCAGAAGGAAAAAACCAAATCCAAACGTGATCGCCGCAAAAACCTTCCTGACGATTTTTTTTAATCTAAATCTTGTAAGACCGCCTTTTAACCGGATTCCAGAACTTTAATTTCGTAGCAAATTAAAGAAAAATGTATAAACCTATTCTAAAAGTTCTTTTTATGTAATTTATTAGGTAAGGCTAATCATGAACTAAATCAACAGAAAAAAACTGAGACAATTGAAATCTTACAGTTTATAAGCTTCATGAAGTTATGCTTCCAGCTACTTGACCCAAAATCGCGTCTTTTAATAAGCTGAAATTGGGTTCACTATTGGAAGATTTGTCTGTATGGCTGAGTAATAAAGAGCCTAGAAGTTCATCGTTGGCTTGATTTTCTTGCAGAATATTTTTGGCTTCATCTGGTTGATTGAGTTCGATAAATAGAACGGCCAGCAACAGGATATAGGTATGTTTTTTGGGTAGTGGATTTAAGTCAATAGCTTTTTGGTAAATTACAATGAGATCTTGAGGATTTACTCCTGTCTCGAGGCAAACTCTTTGAGCCCTAGTTAGGCATGATATATTTTGAGTTTGCTCGAATCCATTGAGCCATTTTTTGAATGCTATTTTTGGTTTACCTATTTCCAGATAAGCATCACCTATAAATAAATGGGCATCTGAGTTTTTATTCCATGTTTTTAGCGCCTGTTTAAAATCTGATAAGGCGGAATCACGTTTATCTTGTTCCCATTGTTGTTTACCTCTAGCATATAAAAAGCGACTTTTATTTTTTAACTCTTCATTCCATTCCTCTTTATTATCTCTAATTAGAGGAATAATTTTATCTTGGGAAGTTAAGACATTCTTCCAATCTTCCTTTTTCAAAAAAGCATCGCGCAGATTGAATAGTGGCTGAACCGCTTTCGGGTTGTCGCGATGTATGTTTTTGAGTAGATTTATTTCTTCTTGGTATTGCTCTGCCTCTGAATAAGTTTTAGCTAGATCAAAACGTATTGAAATATTTTTTGGGTCTTGCTCCAAGGCCTTTTTCTGAAAAGTTGCTGCTGCGACTTTTTCTCCCTGAGAAAAAAGAATTTTTCCCTTTAAACTCAGGGCGTCAATATTTTTTGGAGCGGCATCTAAAACCTTATCTGTTATAGAAAGAGCTTTTTCTAGTCTTCCACCAAGAAAAAAGTTCTCTGCTTTTTTAAATAAATTTTCAAGTCGTATGCGCTTTTTATTATTTCTGTTTTTTTGAAGCTTTGATTTCCAACGTGAAAATGTATTTTTTAAATTGAAAGTCCAAAAAACTGCCATACTGATCACCATGCCTACAAAAACGGCGACAAACAATAGAATAACCATTGGAAGTTTAAAAGTCTGGCTCTGGGTTAAGTGGAAAATGGATTCATGCGGGTTTAAAAAAGCAACGTATATGGAAAATAAAACAAACAGGACAGAGAAAAAAATATGTTTTAATGACAAGGTTAAGGCTCCTTAGTATTTTCAGTTTCCTGGTCATCAAGGGAAGACTTCTTTTCAATTTCGCTTAGGCAGTGAGTGCAGAACTCGGTGTAAGGTATTATTTTTAACCTAGCCTCCGGAATTTTCTTTTCGCATTGATCGCAGATTCCGTATTCCCCGTTTTCAACTTTTTCGAGGGCCGCTTCAACTTGCTTTAACTTATTCCATTCTTGTTCCTCCAAATCTCCTTGCAGTTTTCGGTCGTAAGCTCGGGCAGCATCATCACTGATATCAGGCATATGCTCTACTTCGTCATTTTTTCCATTATTTTGCAACTTTTCTACGCCACCAACAATTTCTATGCGGATTTCTTGCAGCGCAGATTGGAAATATTTTACTTTTTTCTTTTCCATTTTTTAAAATTTTACTATTACAAAAAGGTTATGCGCTTACAGCCTTGATAATTGGCACATCTCCCCATAAGCGTTCTAAATCGTAGTGCAGGCGTGCTTCTTTATGAAAAACATGGGCAATTAAATCTCCTAGATCGACCACAACCCAATACCCGCCTGAATAACCTTCAACTCCCAATGGTTTGATTTTATCAAGATGGCATTTTTCAAGGATAGCATCAACAATAGATTGAACTTGAACCTTGGAATTCGCGCTGCAAATCATGAAAGAATCTGTGAGGTCAGATCTATTACGAAGATCCAAAATGAGGATATCAAAAGCTTTTTTTTCCGCTGCAGCGTCTACCGCTAATTGCTGCATAGCATTAAGTTTTTCTCTCATTCAAGTCACGTTTGGAGACGAATCATTCGAGTAAAGCCGATGTTCCATAATATAATTATCAACGGAGAGGGGCAACAAATTTTTAATTTCTTCTTTATTAAAAATTCGTTGGCGAATATCATTTGATGAAATGTCAAGAGGAGATATTTGAAAAAGAATTACCTGGGTGTTTTTTTTGCGTTTTTTAAAAACTATTAATTCTGCTTTCAAACTCGAATGGCAAGCCTGCCTTTTGGGTTCATCTAAAGAAAACTTATGTTGAATAGATGTTGGTATGTTCAATTCAGCTCCGGGTCGCGTTCCCACCAAAATAGAACAAAAATCTAGAAGTTGTGAAGATTGCTTCCATGTGTCGATTTCCTTGAACGCATCGGCACCCAGGATTAGAAATATTTCCCAATCAGGATGTAGTAAATTTAAATCTTTCAGGGTTTCGATAGTATAAGAAACCTTATTCTTATTGATTTCCAGTTTATCTAAATAAAAACCAGGTTGGTTCTCAAGTGCTAAAGTGAGCATAGTTAGTCTATGTTCGCAAGATACGGGTTCAAGGTCTAACTTATGTGGAGAACGGTAAGCAGGAACAAATATTACTTTTTGCAAATCAAAAAGCTTTTGTGCTTGTAAGGCCAAATGCAAATGCCCATTGTGGACAGGATCAAAAGTGCCTCCAATCAAGCCTATCTTTTTAAGAGAGTCTGCCATGAATCAAATCGTTTCATAAGATTCAGTGAATGGCAAGGGGCAATAAATATTTCCCAATTGACAACTACAAAACCTAGTATTCTAAAAAAATTGTTGATGTGGATTGACAAAATTTGCCATTTTTTGGATTATTTAGACTAAAACATGGTCGAACATTTTATTTATAAAATATTGTTTTTTTATATAGGTATAATGGATTTTTGATTATCTCAAAATGATAAGATTTGTTCTTCCATTAAATAAATGAATCAAAAAATCTTAATTATCCGCCAGGAGTTTTTTTAACCGAACGATTGGGAGAAAAAAATGCTATCCAGAATAAGAAAATTACTAGGTGAAAAAGGTTTTACTCTGATGGAATTACTTATTATTGTCGCCATTATTGGTATTTTGTCTGCAATTGCAATTCCACAGTATAGTGCTTATCAACAGCGTATGTTTAGCAAGCAAACCAAAGATACACTGCAAAGCTTTTTTCTGTCTTGTAAAGCTTATTGGGCAGATAATGGGGCTTCAGCCGAATGCACCTCCGCCGCTGTTGCTAACAAGACCTATGGTTTTACAAAATCTAACAAAGTCACAATTACGGAAAATGCCACGACGGAATCTGATTTTTCTGCTACAGCGGTTAACTCAGATGCTTCCAAGGTAACCTTTGCAATTGATTCCCAAGGGACCATAATCAAGAAGTAAATAATGGTTAACTATTTACACCAAACAACGGGAAAAACATGAAATTAGTTACCCTGTTGCCTTCTGCCACAGAAATTATTGCCAAATTGGGACTGGAAAAAAATCTTGTAGGCGTGTCTCACGAATGTGATTTTCCCCAAACCGTTCAATCGCTACCCAAACTTACATCTAGCAGTGTCAACACTAACTTATCGAGTGCTAAAATTCATGAGTCTGTACTAGAAGTAGTGAAAAGTGCAATCTCGGTTTACGATCTCGATATAGAACTTTTAAAATCCCTTCAGCCTGATTTTATAATTACCCAAGATTTATGTGATGTCTGTGCGGTTTCCTTCGATCAGGTTGAACAGGCTTGTCAGGAAGTATTAGACACGGATGCGCGAATCATTTCTCTTAAGCCAAAACTGCTCGATGATATTTGGGACGATATTCAAAATGTTGCGGATCAATTGTCTGTCCCGGATCAAGGCCACAAGTTTCGTGAGGAAGTAAAGGAAAGAATCAATTCTGTAAAATTACGGTTAGAGAACAAGAATCGCCCCAAGATTCTAACCATCGAATGGATTGATCCGATTTATATTGGGGGCATGTGGTTACCAGAGATGATCGATATCGTTGGCGGAGAGGTGTGTTTCGCTGAAAGTGGAAAAAAAGCTCCCGTGGTCAGCCGTGAAGATTTGGGAAAAATAGAACCCGATGTCGTCGTCGTTAAACCCTGTGGATATAAACTTGATCAGACTTTAAAAGAATTGAAACTTCTTAAACAGCAAATGCCTGTATGGGAAAAGCCACCTAGAATTTATCTGGTGGATGGGAACTCCTATTTCAATCGTCCCGGCCCGCGTATTCTTGATTCACTGGAAATCCTCGCTTATTGCACGCACCCGGACCTGTTTTCCGAATTCGGCGAGCGTTACAAAAAAGACCTCATTGAGCTAGGACCCGGCCTGCAATTAAAATAATTAAACTTTTCCTTTAGAAGTGCAGCGTATACCGTTCTTGTCCGCCCTTGAACGTAAGACCCAGCTTTATGAGCAAGGTGCAGATGTTAGACGCATCGGGCAATACGTCAGGAACTGGTGGCGATGGGTGAGAGCTGGGGTGGAGATAAGGCAAGTGCCAATTGGCTGTTTACATATTCCACACCCTTAGTCTATT
>JAKUOQ010000089.1 GCA_022450865.1 Nitrospinales bacterium
GCAATAGCTCCACTCTGTGAGGCGAAAACTGTCTGATAACGAATTTTATCTTGTTGCTGGATGATAGACGAATCCTCTTGCTTCCTATTGATATAAGGCGGTAAAGGCATACGCCCATAATTTTTTAAATATTCATCTAAAATTTGTTGAGATGAAAATTCAATCACTGCGCGTTCGGCATTTCTTTTAATAAAATACCCAACCAACAAACTTCCCTGAAAATTTAATTTAGTTCCAGGCTTTATTTTTCCTTTCATAAGAACTTCCCAAACTCCAGAAGAAATTTTTCGAGTCAAAATTAATTCTACAAGCTTTCCGTTGTGCTGAAGGGTTGCGAAAATTTTTGCAGGTATTACTTGTGTATTATTAAAAACCATTAGAGGGGGTACAATTAGATGTCGACTTAAGTTGGAAAAAATATCATGAAATAGAGTGCCTTTTTTCCGGTCCACTACCAGTAAGCGGGATTGGTCACGTTCGGGTAGTGGTTTTTGGGCGATTAAATCTAAAGGAAGGTCAAAGTCGAAATTAGAAAGGTTGGTTTTCAAAGATTAATATAAAGAGAATGAATAAAAAAATGCTTTATTTTTCAATTAATTAAAGTAAATGGGTATTGACCCCTTTAAGTATTTATACTATCCTTTCGCTAGCAGTTTTTGAAGGCCTTTTTTGCATTAATTTAGCCTCGTTCATAGATCAAGGAGGGGACGTGAAGAAAGTAACATTAGTAGTGGGCAAAGCGCTGAAATTTTTGAGCCTAATTATGGTGGCTCTTCTCCTAGTCATTGGAGCAGGCGGTGAGGTAGATGCCAAGAAGAAAAAGAAAAAACTTAAGCTGACAGATGAAGAAAATGCGATGTTCGATCGATGGGATGTTAAGCCGAAAAAACGAGCGAAAGCAGTCAAAGATCTCCGCAAAAAACCAAAATATGTTGGGGCTGTTAAATGTAATGGAAGTTGTCATGATCCCTATTATCAGGCTTGGACAAAGTCTCCCCATGGGAATACTTATAACCTCTTGAAAGCCGGTGTGCGTAAAGAAGCCAAGGAAAGAGTGAAACTGGATCCTGAGAAGGATTACACAACAACTCCCCTATGTCTTCGCTGTCATACTACAGGATATCGGCAAAGAGGCGGTTTCAAACCCGCGGGTTCAAAAAGCAAAAAGGGTAAGGATACAGCCACAAAGATTGATGCTGTAGAGCCTAATAAAGAGCAGGTCGGTTGTGAAATGTGCCATTCAGTAGCAGGTGGCTCGCAGTTTCGCGCAGTTATGAAATCTTCAAAAGGAGATTTCAAAAAAGCTGATACCGAAAAATACGGTCAGAGATGGGACTATGCCAATGTATGTACTCGATGTCATACTCATCCGAATACACCATTTCAACCTTCTGTGCATGATAAATATAAATTCAATTTTGAGGAACGTAAATTAAAAGTTCACAAAATAGCTGATTTCTGGAACGAAGATAATGCTGACCAGAAACTGGAAAAAGTAGATGAGCGTGCCAAAGAACAAGGCCAGACAGAAAAAACTCCGCTGGTGATAGAAGATTTTGAAATCAAAAAGGGTAAGCTCAAGTTTAAAAAAGGCACCAAGCCTTACAATAGTAAGAAAAAGACGTATAGATATAAAAAAGATTGATTTTTCTTGATACCATTTGTCAAAAGGTCTGGTCCGATCTGGGCCAGACCTTTTTTCTTTTAAGAGTGCGAAGCATCGTGCCGAAAAGTTTTTAATGCCTCAAAAAGACTTCAAAAAAAATATTTTATGCATTGGCGCTGGTTATGTAGGGGGTCCCACCATGACTATCATTGCCAATAAATGCTCAGACTATAAGATTACCGTCGTCGATATTTCCAAAGAAAGAATTGCTGCCTGGAATTCGAATGAGCTGCCTATATTCGAGCCTGGTTTGAAGGATAGATTGCTGAAGGTCCGCGGCAAGAACTTGTTTTTTTCCAACGATATTGATACCTCCATCGATCAGGCCGATATTATTTTTGTGTGTGTTAATACACCAATCAAAAAATTTGGAGAAGGGGCTGGAAAGGCGGTGGACCTTCAATTCATAGAGCAGACGGCGCGACGTATTAAAGAAAACTCAAAATCAAATAAGATTATAGTGGAAAAAAGCACCCTACCTGTTCGTGCAGCAGCTACACTCGAAAATATTTTACATTCTGGAAATGAAAAAGTGCGGTTTGAAATTCTTTCTAATCCAGAATTTATGGCTGAGGGTACAGCGGTCAGGGATATGGAGTTCCCAGATCGGGTATTAATTGGTTCTAAAGATACTCCTGCTGGATTGGCAGCGCGTCAAGAACTTGTTGATTTATATTTACACTGGGTTCCTAAAGAAAACTTGATCACAACCAATCTTTGGAGTAGTGAGCTCTCAAAGCTGGTCTCAAATGGTTTTTTGGCTCAAAGAATTTCTTCTATTAATTCTATTGCGACGCTTTGTGAAGTCACCGAGGCAGATGTTACAGAGGTTTCTAAAGCTGTAGGCAAAGACTCTCGTATAGGACCAAAATTTTTAAATGCCGGGCCTGGTTTTGGAGGTTCCTGTTTTCGTAAGGATATTTTGAATTTGGTATATTTATGCGAGCATTATCAGTTGAATGAAGTTGCCTCATTTTGGGAACAAGTAGTAAGTTTGAATGATTATCAAATGGAACATTATGTTAGACGGATTCTTCAGGCCATGTTCAATACATTGGCTGGAAAAAAACTTGCGGTATTTGGGTTTGCATTCAAACCAAATACCGGAGATACACGTGATTCACCTGCTATTTATATCTGCAAACGCTTGTTGGAGGAAAAGGCTTATCTGCGAATTACAGATCCCCAAGCTCTTAAAAATGCTCGAAACGACTTGCAGGATTTAGAAAATTTAGAGTTTGTGGAAGACCCTTACAAGGCTGCAGAAGGGGTTCATGGAATTGCCTTGATTACAGATTGGGCGGAATATTCTAAGCTCGATTTTCAAGAGATTTTTGACAAAATGGAAAAACCCGCCTTTATTTTTGATGGTAGAAACCAACTGAACCGTTTAGCATTATTTGATATTGGCTTCAATGTGTACTCCGTTGGGAAAGCCCCTCTCACCCACTTTTAACTATCTTTTTTAAGGACCTAATTGATTACAGGGGTCCTGAAATATTTATTTCCTGAAAAACAATGATCTGGTGGTTCGTGTAGGATAATCCTCAGTTAATTTCATAAGGCTTATGGCAGGCTGTACACGTACCCATGGGGCGATGAGGCATGATAGGTATTTTTTCTTTCCCTGTTATATGACACTCCATGCATTGAGTGGGAGATGGGGGTGGTTTATGATAAGGCGCTGTGTTCAAATTTGGTGCCGCGCTGATGAAAGAATAACCCAAGCTACCAATAACAACCACGCCTATTACCGCCACAAAGCGGTAAAAATTTCTTGTCCCGTCTGATTTTTTAGCCACGATATTATATTATTGGTTTAGTTTTAACTGAATTATTGATGTGCAATTGCATCAATTTCCACCTTTGCACCTTTTGGAAGGGCAGCCACCTGAACACAGGCCCGCGCGGGTTTGGTTTCAACAAAGAACTTTTCATAAACTTGATTCATTCTGCCAAACTCAGATAGATCTGTTAAATAAACTGTAGTTTTAATTATATTATTAAGCTTTAAGCCATCAGCATTTAATATAGCTTCTATATTTTTTAAAACTCTTTCTGTCTCCACTTCGATATTTCCGGTAATCAACTCCATTGAATTTGGATCCAGGGATATTTGGCCAGAAGTATATAGAAAATCTCCAATTCTAATGGCCTGGGAATAGGGCCCAATTGCTGCTGGAGCTTCGGGTGTCGTTATAATTTTTTTATTCATTTTTTCCTTAAAATTTAGATTGATTGCGCCATCGTTTTTATGAATGGGTATGATTTTGGTTCCCTACCAAGATGGGAAAGAACGAGTCGATGTGTAAACTTTTCGATATCTTCCTCTTGCTGTTTAGGAATTTTGATTCTTCCACAGGTTTTAATTTCAATTTCCATAAGTTTCTTTATATAGTTTCGCGTGCCCATTGTAAATTGGATATCTGTTGATACTCTTCTGGAGCAACTTTTGCATAAAATTCCATTCTGGATAAAGCTAAACCTGAATGTTCCACTCTCTATAATGGTTTTGCAAGTCACACAATGATCTATTTGTGGTTTAAACCCAGAAAGGGAAAGCATACGAACTTCAAATAATCGTATCAATGAGTCCAGTTCTGTTTCTTGTTTTAAAGCCAAAAGGGTCTGTTGTAATAAATTAAATATCGGTTTTTCTGAGTGTCCTTCAAGGATCATAGAATCTACCAACTCTAAAAAGTAAACCCCTTTGTAAAGTTTTCCAAAGTCATCACGGATTGATTGGAATGATTCAATTATATCTGCGTGATTGAGGCGGTACAGACTTTGGTTTTCTTTTCCAAAATAAATTAGATGAATTAGTGACATAGGTTCCAGCGAACCCCAAAAGCAATTCTTTGCTTTACGAGCTCCTTTAGCAACGCATTTTACTTTCCCGTAGTTTTTAGTAAAAAATGTAACTAACCTATCCGACTCGGATAGGTTAATACTTTTAATTACGATGGCTCGGGTTTTATATAATGCCATTAATTTGCCTGCTCAAGATTTAAAAGAAAGCGTTTAATATTAATTCCACCTGTATACCCTCCTAACTCACCATTTTCGCGGATGACGCGATGACAAGGGATGAGAATAGGTAATGGGTTTCTCCCATTGGCATTGCCGACAGCACGAGATGCATGTCGATTGTTAATTGCTGATGCGATCCATTTGTAGCTACGTGTTTTACCGTAAGGAATAGTGGTTAGTTTTTTCCAGACTTTTTGTTGGAATGGGGTGCCAAGTCTCAAATCTAGTGGGAAGTCGAATCTTTTTAGGTTTCCTTTAAAATATTTTAAAAACTGTTTGATTAACTCCTTGAACTCTGAAGGGGATTTTGTAGCTTTTCCGTGGGTTGATTGAGCTAAATAATTTTCCATGGAATTTTCGTTGGATAGTTTATAGATAATCCTTAATAAACCAGTTGAGGATGCTATTAGACCAGTTAAACCTATAGGATTTTTGAATACTGTATAACTTACTGGAATCTCAAGCGGAATATAGCGGTAGTTATTTGTCATTTCTTTGAAATTAAGAACTTTAAGAAATAAGAATAACATATCAAATATAAATATTTCTGGAAATCATTTGTCCGAAGGAGAGAATAATTAATAAAGATAAAAGGAAGACAATGAGTCGCTCTTCAAATTTTTCAAGT
>JAKUOQ010000009.1 GCA_022450865.1 Nitrospinales bacterium
GAGTCTTAGCGTTGCAATTTCCTGCACGAAAAGAGGTGAAATCATGCTTACCTACAAAATATTTTGCGGCTCTTCGCATTGCGGCTAGATCCAATGCATGAGGAATAAACCAAGAACGGCGATAATTTAGAGCCGAAGGGTGGTCACGATTTAAAACAGAGTATCGGTAAAGTTTCCGTTTAGCAGAGCCTCTCGCATTGAAAGACATGGGAACTTTCCTCACCTCCTTAACAGTAATATCTAAGGGAAGTTGGCTATTGAGAGCAAAAAGAAATTCAAACGGCTTCATTTTAGATTCTGTAACAAAATGGGCCGGCATTCCTTCGGCATGAACACCTGCATCGGTACGGCCAGAACTTAGAACACATGTCTCAGTTTTAGTAATTTTGGTCAGAGCCGTTTCCACTACCTCTTGAATGGAAATTCCATTCTTTTGGAATTGCCAGCCATGGTAAGCAGTACCCTCATATTCAATTATTAAAAGGTATTTCTTTTTCATCTGGTTCAATTTACTAAAATAAAAATTTTTGTTTTATTTTAATTACCGATTAAAACCGATGAGAAAGGTCTGATCGTTGCGAGGAGCAAATCTTCCTGTGTTCGAGTGATGCCAACGTAAATCATATTACGACTTTCCTCTCTTTTTGCTGGGTAATTTTCTTCGTCTGGCTCTACCAGCGCAACCGAATCAAACTCCAATCCTTTTACTTGATGGATATTGGTTACTAGAATACCCGGCTCAAAAGAGAACTGATCTCTATGCCCGAGTCGCACTTCACCTGGCAAATATGCCTCCATTTCCTCTTTTAATTCCATTGCCTGCTTGGGATACCGGCATATCAATGCAATAAGCTTAGATGGGTCTACCCTCAATAATCCACGTGACCAATCCACAAGAGTCTCTATTAGGTCAATATAGTTTTCTGTCTGCTGCCAAACAGGTGATGAACCGGCCCTGCCCTCAACCTTTTTGGGGTCACCAGCTACTTTATGAGCCAGAGTCATGATGGGAACAGTACAACGAAATGAAACCTCTAAGCGGATAATGGCATCATCATCCAATCCTAGATTTTCGACTACCTTATTCCAACCTATAAACTTTCTTGCAATAAGTATTTTTTGAGCAACGTCCCCAACGATCGTTACTTGCCGTCTGTCATTCACAGCATCTAACATAATAGCAAATTCTACGGGTCCAAAATCCTGTGCTTCGTCAATAACTATATGATCCAAAGAAACGGTTCCCCCTTTTCCATCTGGAAGGCCTCCATTTTTGAGCTGGATCAACCTAAGAATCAGGGACATATCAAAGTAGTCCAAATTCTTCCCAAGCCTATTCTTTTCTGTCAAACGCCTCAGGTAATCGAGATTAGAAGTCAGCTTAGCATCGGGCGGAAGATATTTTTTTAGATGGTCCGTATCAGAAAGCAGGTTGTATAAATCTTGTAGATAATCTTCTAAATTGGAAATCTGTTTCTTAATAAAACCTAGTTTCTGTTGTTTTTCAGCTTCTGGTAATTTAGATAATTTTACCTCGTGACTAAAATCCCTCAATCGAGGTAAAAGAGGTTTATCCTTACTTTTCAACCAGGCCTCTTGGTGTGCAATTCGGCTTGAAAACTGTTGTTTGATTTCCGCATCAAGAACCAAACTTTGTTTTTTCACCCAACCAGAAAGAGCATTCAAAATTTCTTCAGAGAATTTTATCTCTTCAACAAATGAGGGAATATTCAGAAATTTAAAAAATGGTTTTCCTCGAACGGATTTTCGAACAATAGATAGTGCCCAACTATTGAATGTGCTTGTTTGCACATCTTCAATACCCATAGACGGCAGGGTTGCGCTGACATAAATCGCCAAAGATCTGTTCATTACAATAACTCGTGTTTTTTCGGCCTTAATTTGTGAATTATTTTCATGAAGCAGCCACGCCAAGCGGTGAAGCGCAACTGTTGTTTTACCAGACCCCGCGGAACCCTGAATTATAACAGGACACTCAGGATCTGTTGTTATCATTTCAAATTGATCTTTAGTTATTAAAGATAAAATATTAGGTAAGCTTTTTTCTTTAGAATTCAATCCGCGTGAACGGTAAGCGGCAATTTCTAAATCAACATCTAATTTCTCCCAGCCTTCTTTGTTTCGACGAAAAATTCCTTCCGGAGCTTCTATTTGGACCAGGTGCGCATTTTCTATTTTATATGAGCGCCTCAATTTTATTTTCCCACTCCGTTCCCTTTGGTTGATCACCTCAAAAAACTCTTCATCCTGCTTATAATTGAAATACAACGAAGCTATGGGTCCATTGCGCCAATCTACGATCCCCGCATCGATATTACTTTTTTTCCCAATCAAAAAAGATACTTCACTGCCGTCATCTTCTATAGTGGAAACCCTGCCAAAATACGGCTCCTCGATTAATTCAAGTAACGCTTTATCACTATTTTTACGAATATCTAAAATAGAGTGCGCTACAGCTTCATCAGAAATAAGAGGCTGTCTTTCTTCATCATTCCACTCGTTGACCACCTGCTTTGTTAATTCTCTCGCAGCCAAATTGGCATTGACCTTTGCCTCTTGAACTTCAGGTAACTGGCGAGAAAGAGATTTCAGAGTAGTTTCAAGAAGCTGTTCTTCTTCCTTAATGTAAGCTATTTCTTCTTCTGTCAAAGGCATATTTGATCCATTAAAATAATATCTACCGCATTCTGTAAAAGCACTACAGATGAACCTCGTAATTTAAATTAGTCGAATAGACAAGGTCAACCAAAATTTTAACAACTGACAAAAATATATTTTTATTGTAAGTTTGGTAAATATGGAATAATAAAGAAAGGCTTTTAAATAAATGGGGTTTCCTCTATTATTGTTTAATTAAGCATAAATAAAGTATTTAAGGAGTTCTTTTCATGAAGACATATGAAGATCTGGAAGGTGATGGAGGATCAAATATCATCGGTCAGGTTGTTCAACTGGGAGAAAAACTACGATCCCGTCTGGACAAAATTAAACATAAAGTTGCACTGATGAGTGGAAAAGGCGGAGTTGGGAAAAGCTCCATCACCGCTAATATTGCTTCATGCCTTGCAGACCGAGGCTACAAGGTTGGAATCCTAGATGCGGATTTGAATGGCCCCAGCATCGGCCACTTATTGGGTGTAGGCAATGAATTGAAACTAGAAACCAAAAACGAAGGCATTGAACCGGGTAACGGCCACCAGGGAATAAAAATTATGTCCATGGACATGCTATTAAAATCAGCGGATACCCCGGTTATGTGGACTGAAGAAGCTAATGCCACAGCTGTATGGGTCAGTACCATGGAGTCCACTGCTATCCGGGAACTACTTGCTGATACAAACTGGGGCGAGTTGGACTACCTTTTAATCGACATGCCTCCGGGAAGTGACCGCATCGACAACATTCGATCTCTGATTCCAGAACTGGCGGGAGCAGTAGAAATCACTATCCCTTCCATGTTATCCCAACATATTGTTACTAAATCTATTACTAAAAATAATAAAATGGGTGTGCCCATTATTGGCCTCGTAGAAAACATGGCGACCTATGTTTGCCCTCATTGTGAAAAAGAAGGCAAATTATTTGCAGGTGAAGATGTACAAAAATTAACCGAGAGAAAAGAGATACCTTATATTGGTAAGATTCCTTTTGATACTCGTGTATCCCAAAGTAAATCAGGAAATCTTTTCTACAGTGAATTTAAAGATTCTGTTACCGCAAAAGCTATTGCTGAGACGGTGGACAATATCGAAAACTTTATCAAGAAATAGTCCAACAGGAGGCACAATGAAATTCCTTTGTATCCCTTGCGATGTCAAAATGGAAGTACAGGTAGAAGGCATCATGCCAGAAGAAAAACAAAATCTAGCGATGAAGTTCAAATGCAAAAAATGCGGACACAGCATCGCCATGCTCACCAATAAATTTGAAACGGAATTCGTTAGCAAGCTGGGGGTTGAAATGGGAGGCACATCGGATGTCAGCAAACCCCCGATGGCGGCAGTAAGCTCTTCATTAGCTCAAGCTAAAGAAGAACTCAAAAGCACCAACCCGGAAGACGATCTTATTTGGACGGAGGAAGCAGAACAACGAATTAAAAAAGTCCCTTTCTTTGTCCGGGGGATGGCTAAGAAAACCGTCATCAGTTACGCCGTTGAAAAAGGAGCTACAACAATCGACGCAAAACTCATGGACGAAGTCCGCGAAAAAGTCGGCATGTAGCAAACTCACGTGGGAAGCAATTAAATAATATAAACTAAAACTACACTAAAGTTAAAAAGCTATTTTTTATTATTGCGAGACACATCCAATAATATTAAGCAATAAAGAAAAAACGGGAGTGGCCTGACCGCCACTCCCGTTCGGGTTGGAGCGCTAACTGTATGGCATGGCTAGCACTCGTATAAGTTTTGCACTACTTTAAAAACTCCTTTAATTCTTAGTCAAACATACGGAGCATTGACAAAGTTTTCTGAGCAATTCGTGTGTGTAAAGCCCCGTATCGTGTCCATCGCTCCAGTCGAATTGTATCGCATAGAGGCCCACTGCTTTTAAGTTGCGGGGACGAATGGATTCTGGAATCGACCCTGGCGCAATTAGTTTTTTTCCACTCCACTCGTCTATGCAATTTGCACATGGACAATTTTCACGTAATATTTTTACAGGGTATTCCGATTCATGGCCGTCGTTCCAGGAAATTCCTAAGGTGGTCTCATTTATCTGTGTAATATTTTTTGGAGCCGGAGTTGTCATAATCGCTTATCAATTCCTAGAATTTTTATTAATTTAAATGTCGGGGAAAAAGTAATTCTTCCTATCAGTTATTAGCTTTTCCAAGCTAATTCAAATGACGCATCCACTTTATCGTCCTTAGACTGATTTATACTCAACTGCGCCGCTACTTGCCCTGCCAAATCTTTATAGGCCAGACTTGCTGGTGACTCAGGATCACTCATTACTATTGGCACGCCTGAGTCTCCTCCTTCAACAACCGCAGGGATTATCGGAACTTTTCCTAAAAGTGGTATTTTGAAATTATCTGCTAGGTTTTGCCCACCGCCTTCTTTAAAAATAGTATGTTTCTTATCGCAACCATCGCAAACGAAATAACTCATGTTTTCTACTATGCCAAGTAGAGGCACTTTTACCTGTTGAAACATTTTGACACCTTTGTCTGCGTCGATGAGGCTAACTTCCTGCGGAGTAGTTACGACCACTGCGCCTGAAAGGGGTGCCTTCTGCGTCAGGGTTAACTGCACGTCTCCAGTCCCCGGAGGCAAATCAATAACAAGATAATCTAGCTCGCCCCACTCCACGTTCTGCAGGAATTGCTGGATAATACCCCCCAACATAGGTCCGCGTAGCATTAAGGGTTGTCCCTGCTTGGTTAGAAATGCTGCTGAAACTACCTTTAGACCATATTTTTCGTGTGGAAAAAACTTGTTTTCCTCTGCTACTTTCGGAGAAGAAATTGGAATGCCCATCATCTGTGGAATGCTTGGGCCATAAATATCTGCATCCATTAAGCCAACTTTGGCACCTGTCAATGACAAGGCAATCGCAAGATTGGTACTTACTGTGGATTTGCCCACCCCACCTTTTCCACTTGCAACGGCAATGATATTTTTAACTCCGGTTAGAACAGGTTGACTGTGCTGAGTGGAACGTACAACAGCCGTCATATTGACATCGACACTATCTACACCTTCAATTGCTTGGACCTTGGTTTCACATTCAGACTTCAATTGTTCTTTTACAGGACAAGCCGGTGTTGTCAATTCAACATCAAATTTTACCTTTCCACCATCTAATTCAATATTCTTTACAAACCCAAGACTCACAATATCTTTATGAAGATCTGGATCTTGAACCGTTTTCAATGCATCAATGATTTTTTCCTGCAATTTTGGGTCAGACATAATTGCTCCTAAAAGGTACAAACCACCAGAAATGAGGTTCATTTCTAGAAAGTTTTATGAAAATATATATTCTTGCTAAACAATATGAAAAGTAGAAACTTTACTCGCCCTCTAGCAGGATAAATTGACTAGCAAAAGGGGTTAAATGCGTGATGAACAGGATTTGTAAAAAATGGATTAGGCATTGATTTTAATTGCTTTATATTACTGCATATTGTATATATTTTATCTAGGCATACAATATATTGTAACATTACATTTATGTGAAAATTTTTGTTTTAATAAAATATTAGTATAAATCATTGATTTATTAGGGTTTATTTCAAATTTTAAGCGGGAAATAAAAACGCAACTCCTTCCCTAGCTACTTAATAAGATCGCTACGCTGAAACGTCAAGTTAGGAAGTCACCTTTTCACTTTTCAACACAAACAACCTTGAAATCTCAAGAAAAAATGAAGGCAGAAAAAACTTCAGACCTACAAGAAGAGCTCGAAAAAAGGTTTTTGACCTATGCTCTCTCAACAATAGTATCACGCTCTCTTCCTGACGTCCGTGATGGACTCAAACCCATTCATCGAAGAATTTTATTTGCCATGGAAAGTATGGGAATGAGTGCCGCCAGCAAACATGTTAAGTCCGCCAAAATTATTGGGGAAGTCCTGGGTAAATACCATCCTCATGGCGATTCATCCACTTATGAATCAATGGTACGAATGGCTCAAGATTTTTCTATGCGATACCCATTGGTTGATGGGAAGGGGAATTTTGGATCCATGGATGGCGATTCACCGGCCGCCTACCGATATACAGAAGGTCGATTGACCCCTATCACCGCATTCTTGCTCAGCGATATAAAAAAAGATACGGTGAATTTTCGCCCTAATTATGACAACACCCTAAAAGAGCCTGTAGTACTACCTTCACGAATGCCAAACCTTTTAATCAATGGTTCATCTGGTATCGCAGTGGGAATGGCTTGTTCTTTTCCCAGCCATAATTTACATGAAGTTTTTTCGGCTCTGATTTCTCTCATTGATCAGCCAAAACAAACTATTACTTCGTTGATGAAACATATTAAAGGTCCTGACTTCCCCACCGAAGGCATCATTCTAAATAGTAAGGCGGAACTAAGAAAGGCTTACGAAACAGGTTCGGGGGCGGTAAAAATTCGCGGCGAATGGAAAATTGAAGATCTTCCGCGTGGCAAAAAACAGATAATTATTACTTCCATTCCTTACGCGATTAACAAAGCACGAATGATAGAAAGAATCGCAGAAATAATTATCTCCAAAAAACTAACTTCTCTAACAGATGTCCGCGATGAAAGTGATGAAAAAGTTCGCGTTGTTCTAGAAATAAAGAATACCGCTGATCCAGATAAAGTAATGAGTTACCTTTTCAAACACACCGATCTGGATTCAAATTTTCAAATCAATTTCACGTGCCTTAAACCAAATGGCGAGCCAGCACGGTTATCTTTAATCGAAATCTGCCAGGAGTTCCTTGAGTTTCGCAAACAGGTTGTTACACGCCGCCTTCAATACGAACTTTCTCTTTTAGAAAAAAGGCTACATATTCTTGTTGGCTTTGCAGCAATTTTTGCAGATCTGGATAAAGCCTTAAAATTAATTCGCTCTTCCAAGTCTAAAAAAGAGGCTCACGAAAAAATCCGAAAATATTTTACGTTGGATGATGAGCAAACAATTGCCATCCTTGAGTTTCCTCTTTATCGTTTGGTGTCTATAGAAATGGATAAGATTATCACTGAACAAAAAGAAAAATTAAAAGAGAAAAAAGGCATAGTCTCCCTACTTAAATCACCCAAAAAGATTTGGAAAGAAGTTCGAAATGAATTTGAAGAAATCGATAAAAAATATGGGGACAAAAGAAAAACCAAATTTGGTGCCAGTGAAAGCATTGAATTTAATGCTGAAGATTTTATTGAACATGAAGACGTTCATGTTGTTCTAAGCCAAAACGGATGGATTCGGAAACTTAAAACTATCAACGACCCATCCTCCTTGAAATTCAAAGAAAACGATCAATTATTGGGCACTACGCCATGCAACACAAAAGATCTTTTGGGGCTTTTCACTTCATTTGGTATTGCTTATGTTGTAAAGGTTTACAACTTACCCTCCACAAGAAGTGGTTTTGGTGAACCCATACAAAGCCTTTTTAACTTTGCAGATGGAGAAAAAGTAATAGGAATGATTCGTTTTCCAGCAATCCCAAAAGACAATGCAACCGGCCAAAGTAGCTTAGGTTTTGAAGATGAGGCGGAATATATGGTTGCTAGCGCTAATGGTTATGGCTTCCGTTTTCCAATCTCAAATTTAGGGGAAACCACTCGATCAGGAAGAAAAATCATGAGCCTGAAAGATGATGACAAGATGATTGCATTTGCTCCCGTCACACACGATCATTTATTTCTCGCAACAGCTGAAGGAAAAGCTTTGGTTATAGCAGCCGAACATATCACTCAGTTAAGCGGATCTGGAAAAGGTGTTATTTTAATGAAAACCAAAGATAGCCAATTGGTAGGAATTAAATTTGTTAGCTTGAAAGACAAGGTCACTCTTTCTTTTGATTCGGGTAAAGACAAAGAAATCACTGTCAAAAGTGTCCGAGTTTGCAATCGAGGTACCCAAGGTGTAATTCTTTCAAGACGAAAAACCATTGTAAAAATTACATAAGAATATGGCTAAATATAACTCTAAAGATATTCAGGTTCTGGAAGGTTTAGAACCAGTACGCAAAAGGCCAGGAATGTATATAGGGTCTACTTCTTCTGCTGGGCTTCATCACTTACTTTGGGAAATTCTTGACAACAGTGTTGACGAAGCTTTGAACGGATATTGCGATAAAATTGAAATCTCACTTACGACCGACCATGAAGTTATTATTAAGGATAATGGCCGGGGCATTCCTGTAGACCTTTTCAAAAAAACCAAAAAGAGCGCAATGGAGATTTTATTCACAACCCTCCATTCTGGAGGAAAGTTTGGTCAAGACAACTACAAAGTATCAGGAGGACTGCATGGTGTTGGAATGGCCGTAGTTTGTGCTCTTTCAGAATCTTTAGTAGCTACTTCTCGTAGAGATGGGTTTGAATGGACCCAATCCTATGCGAAAGGAAAACCTCTATCAAAACTAAAAAAGGGGAAGGCTACGCGCTCTTATGGAACCACCGTATATTTTCGGGCAGACCCAACAATATTCCCTAAAGTTGAATTCAGTGTCAAATTAATTATGGAACGGGCTGAATCTAAAGCCTTTCTCAATAAAGGATTGAAAATAAACTTTATTGAAAGTAAAAATAAGCACACCTTCCATTATCCCGACGGCATACAAGATTACATAAAAAAGATCGTTGGCAAAAAACCTACTCTAATGGAAAACCCAATTTATGTTGAAAAAGAAGACAAGTTATTACGATTAGAAACCGCTTTTTTATGGACACCTGACACAGACACTCAAGTTCTTTCATTTGCAAACTCGATTCGTACTGTCGATGGCGGAACCCATGAAATTGGTTTTCGAAATGGCACAACAAAAGCCATGCGCGCATATATAGAAAGGAGAAAACTTCTCCCTAAAGAAATCTCTTCCATAACTAGTGATGATGTCCGTGAAGGGTTAATCGCTATAATTAATGTATACCTACAAGGTGAAGTAGAATTTCAAGGTCAAACAAAGGGTCGTTTAAATTCTGAAATCGCATCTCAGGTTGAAGTAGTTATCAAACATAGTCTTGAACATTTTCTTAATGAAAATCAGACTTTAGGAGATACCTTGGCCCAGCGCATCATTTTATCGGCGCAGGCACGGATTGCCTCTCGACAAGCAAAAGAAGCGGTTCAACGAAAAACTAATATTTCACATCGTTTAAATCTTCCTGGAAAACTTTCTGATTGCGCGACGACAGATAAAGATCAAGCTGAACTATTCATTTGTGAAGGAGATTCTGCAGGAGGATCCAGCAAACAAGCCAGAGACCGTAAAACACAGGCCATTCTTCCCATTCGCGGAAAAATTCTCAACGTTGAAACCGCAACCCTCGCAAAAACCATGGCTAACTCTGAAATACAAAATCTTGTTTCTGCCTGTGGCACTGGACTATTGAACAAATTTGATTACAGCAAATTACGATATGGAAAAATTATTATAATGACCGATGCGGATGTAGACGGAGCGCATATTTGCACCCTTTTACTCACCTTTTTCTATAGATGTATGCCAGAAATTATTCGTAACGGACATCTTTTCATAGCCCAGCCCCCTCTGTACCGGATTGATGTAGGGAAAAAGCTTTATTACGCCGTTACCGAAGAAGAAAAGGATAATATTATAAAAGATTTAAATGGAACCCAGTTTGATATCGGTAGATTCAAAGGTTTAGGAGAAATGCCAGCCTCTGATTTAAGGGAAACAACTATGAACAAAAAATCAAGGTCCTTAATAAAAGTTACATTAAACAATGCGGGAAAAGCTAGCGAAGCGGTTTCCCAGTTAATGGGTAAAAATGCCGAATCCAGATATATTTTTATTAAACAAAAAGCAGAGTTTGCGAAAGACCTTGATGTTTAACCCCCACCACTTTTTCTTTTAAATTACCCACAATAAAAATATCTTTTTAAAACAAGTAATGACACTTTTTACTAGATCAAGCAGTAGAACCAATTGAACATTTTAGTTCCTGCTCCCATTTTTGAATTTTCTCTAAAGCATTTAAAGCAATTTTCTGATTTCTCTCCTTTTTGTCACGTATTTTTATCTCTCCTATCCGAAACAACCCAAAATTTATATTCATCGGTTGAAAATTGTTTACGTTTGAAGTCGTCAAATAATTAATCAAAGCACCAAGAGCAGTATCTCTGGGGGGTGGTATATAGTCTTTACCTAAAATTTTAGCCACAGCACTCAGACTTGCAAGTAAACCCATACTTGCCGATTCTAAATAGCCTTCAACTCCTATAATTTGTCCGGCAAAATATGTACCGGGTCGAGATTTTAGCTCTAATTCATTACTCAATAATCCCGGTGAATTGATGAATGTATTTCTATGAATAGCACCAAACCGAAAAAATTCAGCTTTCTCTAGACCAGGAATCATGCGCACAAGTCTTTTCTGCTCGGGATATGTTAGTTTCGTTTGAAAACCTACCAGATTATACGCAGAACTTTCTTTGTTCTCTTTTCGAAGTTGAACAACGGCAAACGCTGTTTTCCCTGTATGTGGATTGATTAATCCTACGGGTTTTAATGGCCCAAAAGCTAGGGTCTTTGGTCCTCGCTCGGCCAGAACTTCTATGGGCATACAACCTTCAAAATAAACAGGCTTTTCAAACGAAGCCATAGGAACTTTTTCTGCGTTGTTTAGTTCCCGAATAAAATCATAATACTGTTTTTCATTCATAGGACAGTTAAGATAATCGGCCCCACCTTTTCCATAACGAGAAGCAAAAAAAGCTGTATCGTAATCAATTGTATTGGCATCTACAATCGGTGAAAGAGCGTCATAAAAATAAAGGTATTCCTGTCCAATTAATTGAGAAATTTCTTTAGATAATTTCGGCGATGTCAATGGACCTGTTGCAATAATAACGGGTCCTGAATCTGGTATTTCGACGATCTCCTGCCGTTTCAATGTAATCAAAGGATGGTTCGAAATTTTTTTAGTTATTTCCTTTGAAAATAATTCCCGATCAACAGCAAGCGCTGAACCTGCGGGGACGGAGTTTCGATCTCCGGATGAAATAACGACTGAATTGAAACTCCGGAGTTCTTCTTTAAGAATAAAGGGTGCTGAATGAGGAAGGTTGTTACCTAAAGAGTTACTGCAAACCAACTCGGCGCAATTATCAGTTTTGTGTGCAGCAGTGCGACTGACTGAGCGCATTTCATACAAGACAACATGAATACCTCTTTCTGCTGCTTGCCAGGCTGCTTCTGATCCGGCCAACCCTGCGCCAATTATGGTTAGGAAATCATTCACTTAAAATTTTCAGGCCGCCACATTGGTCTTTTTGAATCCACATTCTGGACAAAGGATTGAGGGATCTTCGTTCTTTTTCCACTTTTCAACCATAAAGGGATGTTTACATTCAGGACAAGCTTCAGCTTTTGGTTTATCCCAAGATGTGAATTTGCAATCCGGATATTTAGTACAGCCGTAAAATGTTCGACCTTTTTTTGACCGGCGAGAAGCAATTTCTCCTTTGCAATCATCCTCCGGGCAGGCGATTCCTAAACCAATGGGTTTGGTAAATTTGCAATCAGGATAAGTTGAACAGGCAATAAATTTTCCAAACCTGCCTCGTTTTATGATCAAGGGAGACTTACATAAGTCACAATCGCCCTCAACTTCATCTGGAGCTTCAGTCTCCCCTTCGCTGCCCGGTTTTTTAATATCTTTGGCATTTTTACAATCTGGGTATCCCGAACAAGCCATAAACTTACCAAAACGACCCCATTTGATAATCATAGGTTTTTCGCATTTTTCACAAATTTCATCTGTTTCTTCGACTTCGGCTTTGAAGTCTTTCATCTTTTTCTCTGCTTCTTCAAGGTCTTTTTTGAAAGGAGTATAAAAAGAATGAAGCACTTTTTTCCACTCTATTTTTCCATCTTCAACTTCATCGAGCTGTTCTTCCATTTTCGCAGTAAACTGAGTAGTCATAATATCTGGAAAGTTTTCTACCAAAAGGTCATTAATCATAAATCCCAACTCAACAGGCTTCAGCCTTCTTTCTTCATTTTGGATGTAGTCGCGATCCTTAATCACACTGATAATAGAAGCATAAGTACTGGGTCTTCCAACACCTTTATCTTCGAGTTCTTTAACCAACATCGCCTCCGTAAATCGGGCCGGTGGTTGAGTAAAATGCTGTTCTGGCAATGTCTCGTGAAGTTTTAATTCCTCACCTTTTGTAAGAGCAGGAAGAATTCTATCACTATCCTTCGTTTCTACTTTTTCAGAATTATCATCATCCTGGCTCTCTACGTAGACTTTCATAAAACCCGCAAACTTTAAAATCGAGCCGTTGCTACGAAATAGGTAATTACCCGATTTAATATCAAACTGGGTCGTATCTAAAACAGCTGGAACCATTTGACAAGATACAAAACGGGACCAGATCAATTGATAAAGACGAAATAAATCCTTTTCCAAATGGTCTTTTAGAAAGTTTGGATCTAAGGATACATCGGTTGGACGAATAGCCTCATGGGCTTCTTGTGCAGACTTTTTGCTTTTATACATATTTGGTTTTAAAGGTAGATAGTCTTTACCATATCGTTCTGGAATAAAATTTCTAACCTCTTCGAGAGCTTGATCAGATAATCGCACTGAATCTGTTCGCATATAAGTAATCAGACCAACAGTACCCTTTTTTTCTAACTTTATTCCTTCATATAATTTTTGCGCCAACATCATAGTTTTCTTAGGAGAGAAATTTAATTTTCGAGATGCTTCCTGTTGCAGGGAACTGGTAATAAATGGGGCGCTGGGATTCCTCTTTCTTTCCTTTTTGGTTATCGACTCAAGAATCAGTGGGGTGCCCTCCAGATCCTTAAGAATTTTATCGGCGGCATCTTTATTATCAATTTCGGCTTTTTTATCCGCAATTTTTAAAAGCTTTGCCTGGAACTTTGGCTCACAACTACCTTCCAAATCCAGTGTAATAGACCAATATTCCTTGGATTGGAATGCTTGAATTTCTCTCTCTCTTTCACAAACAATACGCAAGGCTACGGATTGGACTCTTCCTGCACTCAAACCCCTATGAACCTTTTTCCATAAAATGGGACTGATTTTATAACCCACTAAACGATCCAAAATACGTCGTGCCTGTTGAGCATTCACTCTGTCATGATTCAACTCAGTCGGGTTTTCCAAGGCTTCCTTTACCGCCTTTTTGGTTATTTCATTAAACATAACCCGATATATTTTTCCTTTAGTAAACCTTGCCACTTCGTTTCCAATATGGTGAGCAATCGCTTCACCTTCACGATCCGGGTCGGGAGCCAGATAAATTGTATCTACCTTTTTTGCGGCGGTTTTCAACTCCTGTAAAATTTTACCTTTTCCCCTAATTGTGATGTAGTCCGGCTCGAAATCATTCTCGACATCGACTCCCAATTTTTTCTTAGGAAGATCCTTAAGGTGCCCTACCGAGGCCTTGATAATAAAATCTTTACCTACAATTTTTTTAAGTGTATTCACTTTGGTAGGTGACTCAACGATCAATAACGATTTACCCATATTTCCTCACTTAATTTTTTTAACACAATTAGAAAAGTAATTACCCTTTTTAGCTGATGAACCAAACCCCTCAACTCGAGTTGAAATAGTGTAGCCGAAACTTGCGCTAGAGACAAATCGCTGTTTTAAATCAAATTATAGAAATAGAACCTTTATACAGATAAAAGAGAAAAAACTTGCTAAGGAGAGCTAAAACCTTTCACTTTTTAATATTCAGTGAAAAATTATCCTGGCAAGACCCGCCATAATATGCAAATTTAACCATTATTTTATAGCATGCAGTTTCATATATTGTTATCGCGATCCAACTTGGCAACCAAAAGATTAAAATTGTAAACAGAGTCATAATAGCCATTCAAAACACGAGTGTAGATAATGAGAGCTTGAAAAAGATCACCTGAATCACCGATACCAAAATCATAATTGGCGACCTCGCTTACCAATAAAGCCCGCGTCATTTTTCTATTTTTTCTAGCCAATTGCATTTTTTTCTTCGCTTCAATAACTTGCAAAAAACCCTTTTTTAATATCAGTTCTCTTTTAAGTTTTCCTGAATGTTTACTGTAATTCTCCTCCCATGCATCAAAATTGTTTAATTCGAACTTAATAGGCGAAATACTTGGCTCTACTAATTCTGCATTAGGTGAGTATTTATTACCAAGGCTAGCAGAGAGTGATAAGCGCGAAATTTGTAAATCCGTCTCTACTTCATAAATGTTATTTAATGTTCCTGCTAAACCCAGTTTTAGTTTTGTAATATCAGATTGGCTGATATCTTCCTCGCCCTCATCATATTTTTCTTCTGCTTTGCTAACAGCTTTTTCAAAATGCCCCTTAACCTCGTTAAGTATCTCCAGTTTTTGATCCAAATACTGAATTTGATAATAAAATTTTTTAATCTTAAATAGTGCCTCCTGTAAGGCCATAGAGTTATTTTTTTCGGAAAAAGAAGTGCGCGCTGCGTTAAGAATATTATTTAGCGAAGGAATCGGTGTAATTTCACCCGCAAAAGAGGTAGAAATATTTGTTAAAGAACCCAACAGTAATATACAAAGCCATATTTGTAATCGGCGCATAAATTCCTCGAAAGGGAGATTTTGATTTAGAAACTATATTAATTCAAAAAGGATAAGAAGATATATTTTTTGAAGGTAAGATATAAACATAAAGAAGCTAAAAAGGGGCACTAAACTTCGAAAAAGAAAACTTGATGGCAACCAAGAATATTCTTTTCTTTATAAATATACCCTATTGGGTAAGAAGTTTAGTGCCCCTAGAATATTGAAAATGTACCATACGCCCCCCCTTCTGTCAATTTCATAATAAGTAAAGCCCATGATAGTGATTTATTTATTGACAAAATTATTCTTTAAAAACAATAATTTAACAACTTATCGTCAAATAACACTTCATTTTAGTGAAATTAAAGAACTTAATTAAGCAAATCTTAACTTCAAAGAACAGTATAAGTTTTGCCTAATTTTAAGGCATTTATTTAAATATTAAGAAATATTCTCTTAATATTCAATCGTGTACATAATTAAATATTAGAAAAAGGAATGGGAATGAACGTCAGAACAAAAATGGCCATTGATATGGCACCTAGAACTATATGGGTTAGTTCTAATTTTTCAACATCTTCTTTTAACGGCGCTGTTTTGAATCCCATTAATGCAATCATAGCTGCCCAAAAGAACCAACCTGACCAAAAATACCCCAATGGGAATAATCCTACAAAAAATAACTTTCCAATTGCGCTATGCTTGCCTGGAGTAATTGCATAAATAATATGACCTCCATCCAACTGGCCTACCGGCATTAAATTTAACGCAGTTACTAACATTCCTATCCAACCTGCGAATGCGATTGGATGTAGATGTATGTTTATATGGGGTGAACTCGGATCAACCCCTAAAACTAATTGCGAACAAAATTTTAAAATCAAAGAACTGCCAAAGTTAATACTACCCATACCGATTGAAGGCGTTACCGAAGATAAATAGAGGCCCAAAATAAGCATTGGTAGAGCAACCACAAATCCCGCAATCGGGCCGGCGGCTCCTATTTCCATTAATACCATTCGATTAGGTATTCTTTGCTTGATTTGAATGAAGGCACCAAACGTCCCAGCTATAAAAATGGGCGGGGCGGGAATAAAATAAGGAAGTGTTGACTGAACCCCATTTTTCTTGCTTGCCCAATAGTGGCCGAACTCGTGAGCTCCTAAAATTGACAATAAGCTGATGGAGAATAAAGGACCACCAGCCAAAAAAGTCGTAACCAATGTAGCTACGAGTAAAATACTAAATAGCCACCAGTTATTTTTTATAGGTTTGATCGAGGTATCAAGCGGATGCTCTAGTTCCTGATTCCCATCTATATCTAAATTACTAGATTTTTTCTCCACCAAATATTGTCATCAGATAGGTTTATGAGTGAACGAACGTGCATTTTCTCCTGAATAATCACTGACAATTTGTCCATTCCCGTATACTCTATACTTATAGATTACTAGCCCTTCCAGTCCAACAGGCCCTCTAGCATGGGTTTTATTGGTACTAATCCCAATCTCTGCACCAAATCCATAACGAAAGCCATCTGCAAAACGGGTGGATGCGTTACACATTACACTAGCAGAATTCACCTCATTCATAAATTTCTCAACTGTTTCAATGTCTTCCGTAATTATTGTATCTGTGTGGCCCGAGCCATGCTCATTAATAAAGGCAATAGCCTCATCTAAATTTTCAACAATTTTGATAGAAAGTTTCAAGTCGTTATATTCCTTGTCCCACTCGTTTTTTAATACTGGCGATAGATCCGTAGAAATCACACAGGATTTTTCACAACCCAACAATACAACATTTTTTTCTAGGAATTTTTCTACCAATTGCGGAATAATTTTGGACGCAACGTCCTGATGCACAAGGAGGTTTTCCATTGCATTACAGGCAGCCGGATACTGCAACTTTGAATCTAGTGCAATCCTTAGCGCTTTATCCAAATTAGCTTCTTTGTCGATATAGTTATGGCAAATGCCCTCGGAATGCCCTAAAACCGGTATTTTTGTATTATCTTGAATATATTTTACAAAATCGTTGCTACCTCGTGGAACGATTAGATTAATATTTTTTTCCTCTTTTAGCATATCCCGAACTTCGGATCGAGTTTCAATCATTTGCACCGATTCTTCAGGAACACCGGTTGTCTTTTTAATGGCTTCCGTCAACAAAGCTACGAGCACTTTATTTGAGTTCTGCGCTTCACGCCCTCCCTTCAAAATTACCGAATTCCCAGATTTCAGACAAAGAGAAGAAATTTGTGGCACCGCATCAGGTCGAGACTCAAAAATTGCGCCAATGACCCCTATGGGACAACTCACCTGATGCAGAGTCAAATTTTCATCTAGTTCCATAGATTTTTGTTTGATCCCCACAGGATCGGGCAAGGCCATGACACTACGAATTCCTTGAGCCATACCGCGGACTTTTTCTTTGTTTAAAGTCAAGCGTGCAATGAGAGGCTTCGCTACGCCCTCTTTTTCAGCAAATTCCAAATCCTTCTTATTTGCTGAAAGAATTGACTCAGAATTCGCTTCAAGCGCATTAGCCATTTCATTAAGAGCCTGATTTTTTTTATCCGTAGAAAGATGCGCAAGAATCAACGCTGCGGAATTTGCCTTTTGTGCAATTTTAGCTACTGTCATACGAACACCGGTTTAATTGGAAATGACTTATGTACAGGATAGAACATGATTTTAATATCGCCTTTAAATATGGGGCTAAAATAAAGAAGCATATACTCATCTATAAATAACTCGAACTTTACCCTTGCGATTGATTTGGAAGGCAGCCAGAGCAGACGGTTCCCCTAGCAAATTCTTACCCAAATCAAGAATTTTCAGAGCTGGAAAAGATTTCGATTCAATCAAGGCCACTGCTCCTTTATCCGTAATACTGTTTTCACCCAAAAATAAAGATTCCAGATTAGGAAAATTTCTAGAATTTGCAAAAGCCAATGCCCCTCCATCACCAATTTCATTTCTAAATAAGTTTAGAGTTTTCAATTGTGAAAAATTTTCACTTTTGGCGATAATGGTAGCTCCAAGATCTGTAATAAGGTTGTTATTCAGCATCAGAGTTTTTAAATGTGAAAAGTTTTTTGATTCAGCCAACAACTCAACACTATCATCGCTGATTTCATTCTTCCATAGTTTCAAAGATTCTAAATTTTTTAAGTAGGGAGAATCTGCAATCGCCTTTAATCCAAGATCTCCTAGTAAGTTTCCCCATAGATCTATATGTTTAAGGTTAGTTAAATGTGGCGACCTAGCTAAGGCTTTCATTCCATAAGATTTAATATTGTTCCCTTGCAGATGTAATGTAACTAGAGAGGCCAAAGACTCCATTGAAGCCAATTTTTTTGAGCCTTTTTTGCCAATATTCAAACCTTTAAGGTCAAGGGTCGTGCCATCTTGATTGATTCTTTTTTCCACGAGCTTAGAAAGATCGCCTGCCTGCGCTAAACTTGGACAGCAAAAAAATAACACAAAAATAACATCGGTTTTTTTAAACATAAAATCAGAGTAACAAATACTTAAAGATTGTGTAAATAATTTTTGTACCTGCTCTAAAGGTACCCAAAACAGTGCCTGATATCTTAGAAATTCCAACCCGTTTCCGGTAATTAACAGGAACTTCCCGAATGCGTAATCCATTTCTTACAGCCTTTATTTGCATTTCTACCGTCCAGCCAAAATCCATATCCTTCATTCCAATGGACATTAACGAACTATAGCGAATTGCTCGAAAAGGGCCCAGGTCTGTGAATTCATGTTTAAAAAAAAGTTTGATTAAAAATACGGCAAGCCGGTTTCCATATCTCGCTTGTGGTAACAGCGCTAATTGACTTTTGGGTAAAATCATTCGACTGCCCAGCACAAAATCCTTTTCTCCAGTTTCAATAGGGCTAATAAGAAGAACGATTTCTTCGGGGAAATCGCTAAAGTCACCATCTATAAACACAACAATATCGGGCGCATCCAATTCATCGATGCCTTTTAGGCAGGCAGAACCATAGCCTTTTCGTGGTTCTTTCACGACGCGAGCACCATGTTCCTGCGCAACACGGGCCGTAGCATCAGTTGAACCGTTATCTACAACAATAATTTCATGAAGTTTTTCTTGGGGTAAGGCATCAAGGACAAGCCCGATAGAGCTTTCCTCGTTATACGCGGGAATAATTATAGATATCCGGGAAACCATGATACCAGGATCAGGAATTGATGGCTTTTTTTATACTCGTTAGAAATTCACCAAGCTTGCGATCCCGCTCAACAGGATTACTATTTGTCTCAATCAATTTAACAATAGCACTACCAAGAATCACGCCATCAGAAACTTTGGCCGCTTGGGCCGCCTGCTCAGGGCCGGAGATACCAAAACCAACCAATACCGGCAACGAAACAGAATTTTTTATTTCCCCAACTTTTTCTTCCAGGCCTACAGAGAGAGATTGTTTAGTTCCAGTTGTACCCGTTAATGAAATATAATAGATAAAACCTTTGCTAATTTTTCCTATTTGCTTTACTCGATCGGGTGTACTTGTTGGCGCCAAAAGAAAAATCATGTCCAGTCCATCTGCAATTGCCAGAAATTTTTCTGCCTCTTCATGAGGTAAATCTGGAATAATCACGCCATCCACCCCTGCTTTCACAGCATCAGCGACAAATTCTTTTTGTCCGTATACAAATATAGGATTAAAACTGGTCATAAGAACTACAGGCAACTCAGAGGTTTTTCGGATATCAGCGACCATCCGAATAATTTTTTTGAGGGTCGTTCCATTTTTTAATGAGCGATGCGAAGAAGCTTGTATCGTAGGTCCATCCGCTAATGGGTCAGAGAAAGGCACACCTATTTCTACAATATCTGCACCATTTTTTTCAATAACGGCGAATATTTCTTTAGAGGCTTCCATATCTGGATCCCCGGCAGTATAAAATGCCACCAAGGCTTTATTACCATTTAGTGAAGCCAAGCGATTTTTGATTCGACTCACAGAGAAACTCCCATCCTATCCGCAATTTGATTGACATCTTTATCACCACGTCCCGAAAGACAAACCAGAATGATCTCATCCTTTTTCATTTCAGGTGCCAACTTGGCGACATGAGCAATCGCGTGCGCCGACTCCAAGGCTGGAATAATTCCTTCTTTGCTCGATAGAAGTTTAAAACCTTCCAGTGCTTCCTCATCTGTAATGGTGGCATAGGTGGCGCGGCCTGAATCCTTTAAATAACTATGCTCGCACCCTACTCCTGGATAATCCAATCCAGCGGAAATCGAATGAGCTTCAGTCACTTGACCGTCATCATCGTGTAACAGATAACTCATCATTCCATGAAGAACACCTGCCGAGCCTTTGGTCAGGGAAGCACCATGTTTATCGGTTTCGACGCCGTGTCCCGCAGCCTCCACGCCTACAAGACTGACTTCTTCGTTTTCAATAAATGGATAAAACAGTCCCATTGAGTTACTCCCTCCACCCACACAGGCTACACAGGTATCCGGTAATCTGCCTTCCATCTCCATTATCTGTTGTGTGGATTCTTCACCAATAATTTTTTGAAAATCGCGAACAATCATCGGATAGGGGTGAGGGCCCACTACCGAACCAATAATATAATGGGTGCTTTCAACCGTTGTGATCCAGTTGCGGATTGCTTCACTGGTGGCATCTTTTAAAGTTCGAGTGCCGCTGGTGACTGGAATAACATTTGCGCCAAGCAATCGCATTTTAAAAACATTGAGAGCCTGTCGCTTCATGTCCTCTTCGCCCATGAATACATCGCATTCAAGACCAAACAAAGACGCCGCTGTAGCAGTAGCCACCCCATGCTGACCTGCACCAGTCTCGGCAATCACCCGCTTTTTACCCATTCTCTGAGTCAGCAATGCGCTACCAATCGTATTATTAATTTTATGAGCACCTGTATGAGTGAGGTCTTCTCTTTTTAAATAAATTTTCGCTCCGCCCAAATGGTTCGTGAGCCTTTCTGCGAAATACAATGAGGTAGGCCTTCCGACATAATGTTTTAAATAATAATTAAGATCTTCCTTAAACTTTGGATCCTTTTGGACTTGTTCATAGAGGGTTTCCAACTCCTGCAAAGCCGGCATTAGAGTTTCAATGACATATTTTCCACCAAACTTTCCAAAATGGCCCTTTGAATCCGGAAATTTATGGGCTTTCATATTTTTCTCTCCGCCTTAACATTTTTTAAAAATGCCTTCATCTTTTTGTGATCTTTAATTCCGGGTTGGCTTTCCACTCCCGAGCAGACATCCACCCCATAAGGCTGAATCCTTTGAATAGCCTGATGAACATTAATTGGTGTCAAGCCACCTGCAAGAATGATCGGACCATATTTTTTAGCTGGATAAGCCAAGTTCCAATCAAACACTTTTCCTGTCCCGCCATATTGATCTTCTGAAAAAGTATCCAAAAGAAAGCTGCTGACAGGATAATCAGAAAGTTTTTTTAATGACTGAATGTCTTTAACACGAATCGCCTTTATCACACGACGGCGAATCTTTTTACAAAACGCAGGAGACTCATCACCATGCAATTGAACCCTGTCAAGTTTACAATGATCCGCAATTTTATTTATCTGCTCTGCCGTTTCATTTACGAAAACACCCACTGAATCTACAAAAGGGGGTAGCTCTAAAACAATTTCCCTAACTGCCTGCATGGTAACTGAGCGCGGACTCTTTTTATAGAAAATAAAGCCCACGGCATCCACACCGCCATCAACCGCGACCTTAACGTCTTTCAAGTTGGTCATGCCGCAGATTTTCACTTTTACTTGTGTGTCACGATCCTTCACTACCTAAAAGCTCCTTCAATTTATTAGGAATATCTTCCGAAGTCATCAGACTTTCTCCAATCAAGAAGGCATGCACACCTAATGACTCAAATTCTTCAATTTCTTCGCGGCCATGAATCCCACTCTCACAAACAAGCACCTTTCCCTTTTCCTGCAAAGCCATCGGTGCCAGACGCCGGGTGATTCCTAAATCAGTTTTACCATTTGTTAGATCACGGTTATTTATGCCTATTAATTTTGCATTTACTGCAAAAGCTTTTTCCATATCCCATTCATTATGAACTTCAATGAGAGCGGGCATTCCCAATTCTTTACCTAGGCTCAGCAAATCGCTCATCAAATTTTGATCGAGCCAGGTGGCAATTAACAAAAAAAGATCCGCACCGTAAGCACGCGATTCATAAACCTGGTACTCATCAAAAATAAAATCTTTTCTCAACAGCGGGATAGCTGCAATTTTTCGAATCTCTTGAAAAACTTTAATACTGCTGCCAAAATAATTACTCTCTGTCAAAATAGAGAGAGTTGCCGCTCCATGCTCCACATAATCTCCAGCTATGATTTTTGCATCAAACCCTTTTCGCAATTCTCCTTTAAATGGAGTCTTTGGCTTTATCTCGGCTATAATTCGAGAGGTGTCGCCTTTCTCTAATGCTTTGAATACATCTCTCACCACTTGTTGATCACCAATCCGTTGTTTGATTTCTGACAACGGGGATTGGCGCTGGGTGCCTGGAAGCTCTTTCTTTTTGTCGGCAAAAATTTGATCAAGAATATTTAACATCTTATGAATTGGAAACCCGACACAATTCCTCTAGTTTCTTAATCGCCGCACCTGAACCAATCGAATTAGTTGCAATCAATATACCGCGCTCTATTGATTCGGCTTTGCCACCGACATAAATTGCTGCTGCAGCGTTCAAAACAACAATATCTGTCTTTGGACCAGAAGCTCCTTGGAGGATCCCGCGTATAGTTTCTGCATTCTCTTCCGGGGAACCACCTTTCAAATCCTGTGCAGAACAAAGCGAATAGCCAAACTCCTTTGGATCAATAGTAAAAGCACTTACATTATCATTTTTTAATTCCGAGACCTGCGTTTCACTCGTCAAAGTGATTTCATCCAATCCATCAAAACCATGTACTACTAGAGCACGATGACTTCCCAGATCTCTTAGAACCTCAGCAAGAGGGTTCACCCATCTGGAATCGTAAACGCCCAACACTTGGCCATGGGCATGTGCAGGATTTGTAAGAGGACCTAACAGATTAAAAATAGTGCGGAACCCAAGCTCTTTCCTCACCTTTACAGCATGCTTCATTGCCTTATGCATTAAGGGTGCAAACAAAAAACCTATCCCCACTTCTTCAATGCAGCGTTCAACCGTAGACAAAGAGGCATCAATATTTACGCCGAGACATTTCAAAACATCCGCACTACCAGACTTACTGGAAACAGCCCGATTGCCGTGTTTTGCCACTGTTATATCAGCTCCTGCAACGACAAAAGAAACCGCCGTTGAAATATTAAAGGTGTCAGCACCATCGCCACCTGTTCCACAGGTATCGACAATGTGCGAAGCATTAACTTTTACTTTTTCTGCTTTTGCGCGCATCACTCTGGCCGCACCAACAATTTCGGGAACGGTTTCATGCTTTAATTGCAAAGCAGTTAAAAAAGCAGCAAATTGCGAGTCAACCACGTTACCTTCCATAATCTCAGTCATGGCAGCCATCATTTCATCTTCAGTCAGATCTTTTCCTGACACAACCTTATGAAGTATTTTTTGAAATGACATACTCAACTATTCTCAATAAAATTTTTCAAAAGATCTTTTCCGTTAGGAGTCAATATTGATTCCGGATGAAATTGAACCCCCTCAACAGGTAACTCCTTGTGTCGAATTCCCATTATTTCATTATCATCACTTTCAGCCGTAATTTCAAAACAGTCCGGCAAAGTTTTTCGATTTAACACCAATGAATGGTAACGGGTAGCGGTGAAGGGATTAGGAAGATCCTTAAATAATGTTTTGCCATCATGCCGAACTTCTGATGTTTTACCATGCATCAGCTTTCCAGCTTTGATAATTTCTCCTCCAAATGCAGCGCCTACGGATTGATGTCCCAGGCAAACTCCCAGTACTGGAACTTTATCCGAAAAATATTTAATCACTTCAACGGATATTCCAGCCTTAGCAGGGGTACAGGGCCCAGGGGATATAACGATTTTTTTCGGCGCCAAAGATTCTATTTCATCAATTGAAATACGGTCATTACGTTCTACACGAATATCGGCACCCAATTCACCCATGTACTGTACGAGATTGTAAGTAAACGAATCGTAATTATCGATCATCAAAATCATACGACCCACCCTTTCTCAGCCAACTCGACGGCCTTTAACAATGCACGGCCTTTATTCATGGTCTCCTCAAACTCACTTTCCGGGACTGAGTCAGCCACAATACCTGCGCCGACCCCCAAATAAGCTGTTTGCTCTTTGACAACAAGTGTCCGGATGGCTATAGCTGTATCCATATTACCTGAAAAACCAATATAGCCTACCGCACCGGCATATAGTCCGCGCCGATTAGGTTCCATTTCTTCAATGATTTCCATGGCACGAATTTTTGGAGCACCTGAAACCGTACCTGCTGGAAAGGTAGCCTCCAAAACATCAAAGCAATCGAGTCCCTCTTTTAATATTCCGCGAACATTGGAGACAATATGCATGACGTGGGAATAACGCTCTACAGTAAAACTTTCATTGACTTCCACCGAACTGATTTTGGCAACTCGGCCCAAATCATTGCGACCCAAATCTACCAACATTATATGTTCAGCGAGCTCTTTTTCGTCCTGCAAAAGATCTTTTTCCAAAACGACGTCTTCTTCTTCATTTTTACCGCGCTTTCGAGTTCCAGCGATGGGCCGTACCTCCACCTTTTCATCTTCCAATCGCACCAGAATTTCAGGGGAAGAACCCACCACCTCAATATCGCCAAACTTCAGGAAATACATATAGGGGGAAGGATTTACTGTTCTCAAAGCCCGATAAATATCGAACGCCTGCTTTTTAATATCAAAACTAAGGCGTTGTGAAAGGACAACTTGGATTGCATCGCCTTCCAGAATATATTGTTTAACCTTATCAACGGCTCCTTTAAATTTTTCTTTTTCAAAATTCGACTCGAATTTTGGTTGGACCACTTCTTCATTAGCTTGAGTTGAAATTTTTAGAGGCGTTTTTAATTTTTCTTCTAATAACCCTATTTTCTTTATAGTTTGTTCGTAAACTTCGTCCAAATCATCTGATTCAATAAAAGCATTTGAAACCATTTTGATGGTTTGTGAAATATTATCAAACACCAACATGGTGTCCGTGATTATGAATTGTGAATCCGGAACATTGAGGTCATCCGCGGTATCTTCAGGCAGGTCTTCGAAAAAACGCACCATGTCATAACTGATGAACCCCACCGCTCCCCCTGAAAACCTTGGCAAACCCGGAACATCGACTGGATTGTATCGAGCCAATATTTCTTTAATCGCACTTAAAGGAGTTCCTGATTCGATTTTACTCTGTTGCCGTTTACCATTTTCATCTATGGTGATGTTTCGCCCCTTACTACTGACAACCACCGCAGGATCGCAACCGAGGAAACAATATCGCGCCCATTTTTCTCCACCTTCAACACTTTCCAGAAGAAAAGAATAATCGCCATCTCCGATTTTCATATAAGCGGAGACCGGGGTATCCAGATCAGCAAGAATCTCTTTATAAACAGGAATGAGATTCCCAGACTTGGCCAGCTTTTTAAATTCTTCTAATGAAGGTTTAAACATTTTTAATACCAATCATGGACTATGACAAAAAATCTCATTAATAAAAAAAAGCACAGGAAACCTGTGCCCTTTCAGCCATTCGGGTGATGGATGCCTAATTGATAAAATGGAATAATTTCAATGAGTTAGAACCTTAACATCGGTCCTAAGCAGGTGTCAAGAAGTTTGCAGAGTTTTACCCTGAAGGAACATAGGGTGACCGGCCATCATCCCTCCACCGGTTTCCAGTCTTCTCCGTTCCAGTGTTGGATCAAGCCGTTGTCTCCAACAGCATAAATATTTTCATCGGAACTTCCCCAAATCGATGAAAAATATTCCTTGGTGTTGGATTCGATTCGCGTCCATTGATCGCCATCCAGGTAAAGAATCATTCCTTCATCTCCAACGGCAAAAATCATTTCCGGTGAAGGCCCCCATATATCCAGAAAGAACTCCATCGTCTGCGAAGGCATTTCAATAAAGTCAGCTCCATTGTAGTGAAAAATGGCCCCCTCTGAACCCACCATATAGATATTGTCGGGGGAAAATCCGTAAACACCATAAAACTCTGCGTTCGAGTTAAAGGTCATGCGATGCCATTTATCTCCATCCTGTTTCAATACCAACCCATCGTAGCCAACAGCAATCATTCCACTTTCTTTGCATCCCCAGAGCCGTGTCACATCCGTATCGGTTCCTGTTTGGGTAAATTTCCATGAACTGCCATCGTACCGAAGAATCTTACCCAACCGAGAGCAGGCATAGACTTGATCGGAAGCCAGACCGAAAACTCCTGTCATCGGTGGCAGTTTTTCAGTTTCCATGGGTGACCAGGTTTTCCCATCGTAATGGAGAATCCTGCCATCGGTAACCACTGCAAATACATTATCTGGAGCACTGCCCCAGATATCCTTAAACGTCCAGCGTCCATCTGTATCCATGGAAGACCATGCGCTGCCATCATAATGCAACATGGTGCCATCGGCTCCACCTATAAAAATATTATTCTCATCCAATCCAAAAATTGAAAGTAGATGATTGCTGGTCAAATCAGACATAAAAACTCCTAAAGGATTTGCTACCTACAAAGACATATCGTGCCACTGTTTTCCATCGTGTCGAAGAACCGTGCCATTTTCTCCCGCCACATATACACTGCCCTCGCCTAACCCTTTTACTTTTGTAAAATATTCCTCTTTAAGCGGATCAATTTTTGACCAGGCTTTGCCATCGTAATGCAGCATGGCAGAGTTATCGCCGACGACAAAAATGTTTTCATCGGAAGTTCCCCAAATGCTTAGCAGGTATTCCTCTGTATCCGTTTTCATGGTCTTCCATTCTTCCCCATTGAAATGAAGAATGGTTCCATGCGAGCCGCAAATATAGACATTGTCTGTTTTCGTTCCCCACACCCCAAAAAGGGAAATAGTTTCTTCGGTCAATTCATCTTTTCTCAGAAATTCTTTGCCATTATAAAACCGGAAGATGCCTTCACCTCCCACCGTATATATATGTTCAATATCCTCTCCCCACATTCCAAAGAGGTCATGAATAGTGTTAGGTTCTCGGTAATCCCATTTCTCTCCATTCCAGTAAAGCATCCGTCCGCCCACCCCATAGAGGAATATATTACTTTCATCGAAACCAAAGGCGGAGTTCAGCGAATCATAACTACCCGTGTCGACTTGCTGCCACTCCTTACCATTGTAAAAAAGGACCACTCCACCTATTCCAACAGCATAGATACAATTTTCATGAGGACCCCAAATTCCCATCAAGGGATTGGTATTTTCCGTTCTTACAGGAAGCCACTCTTCCCCATCCCAGTGTTGTGGAACACCATCTTTTCCAACAACATAAATGCTATCTTCGCGGAAAGGCATTAGATCCAATAAATCCGGCTTTTCACCTGTAAACATAATTCAATATTTGTAGTGTGAAAAAAAATAAGGGGTTCCCGGAGCAAACCGGAAACCCCCTTTGCAAACCTTCAAGATTAATCTTCCGTCTGCTTAGGTTTATTAAAATAGATATTCTCTAATTTGGGAAAGTTTTTGTTGTCCTTAAATAACGCTTGTGCTCCTTCGCCAATATCATTATGAATTAGAACCAGAGTCTGAAGGTTTGACAAATTTGTCGAGTTCGCCAACGCTTTCGCCCCAAGATCACCAATTTCAGTTTCGTAAAGATCCATCAATGTCACATTTTTAAAACTCTTTGATTCGGCTATGATCTCAGCCCCTCGAAGACCAAGAGGATTATATGTCATTGTTAACTGCGTTAGATTTTTCAAAGTATCTGAGTTGGCCAGTGCTTTTATTCCTTCTTCTTCAACAAAATTCCAATTAAGATTTAACTCTTCCAGTTTTGTCAGGTTTTTTGAATTCGCAATTGCTATTGCCCCCTCATCACCAATACCATTCCTATATAAAGAAAGCTGCGTTAATCGTGTTAGAGATTCTGATTCTGCTATCGCCTTAACTCCTTCATCACCTACCTTATCACCCAGCCAAAGTGATACGAGGTTGCCCAATAAATTGGAACCCGCAATGGCTTTCGTACCTTCTACCCCAATCTCATTATCGCTCAAAATCAATTCCGACAAGTTGAGCATTGTTTTAGATTTCGCCAGAGCAACAGCTCCTTTGTCCGTCACCTTGTTTTTAAAAAGGTTTAAGGCGGTAACGAACTTCATATGTTCACATTCAAGAAGTGCCTCAAGTCCCTTGTCACTAATATCATTGAACTCAAGAAAAACAGCGGTAACACCTTTGATCTTGTCCGATTGCATAATCTTAATCAGATCTTCATCATCCAACTCTTTTTCCCTAAGATCGAGTTCATTATTTTCCGCATTCAAACCCTGATCAATAATACTGTCTATATCTTTGACTTCATCATCAAGCATTGCCAAACTCCGTGCTAACTTACGCTTACTAGTAAAAAATGGGTTAAGCGTGCTATTTTATGTAAGTTATGGCTCTTGTAAAGCTTAAAATTAAATTTTCGCCTCTCAAAACTAAAATTACCCCATTTAAATCGCAAAACAGACAAGGTAAGGCTGTAAAATGGCATTCAGGTTAAAATATTTTAATTTTTTTCTAACCCGGTTTATTATATTTTTATAGGGTAGCTAGCCTTCATAACTCCTTATATAAAATCCACTAAAATTTTAAGGTAGCGAGTATGGTTCAAAAAATTGATGAAATTACCAATCAGGTTAATGAAGCGAGTGGATTCATCCCCTCATTAATGCACGAACTGAATCAAATCATAGTGGGACAAAAATATCTGACTGAACGCTTGGTGCTTGGATTATTGACTGGAGAGCATATCCTTCTTGAAGGTGTTCCAGGCCTTGCAAAAACGACTTCCGTTAAAACACTTGCTCAATCAGTCAAAGCAGATTTTAAACGTATTCAATTCACTCCAGATTTGCTTCCTGCGGATCTTCTGGGCACTCAGGTTTATCAGCCCAAAACTAGCGAATTTGATATTAAAAAGGGCCCCTTGTTTTCAAATATTATTTTAGCGGATGAAATCAACCGTGCTCCTGCAAAGGTCCAAAGCGCTTTATTAGAAGCCATGCAGGAACGACAAATAACCATAGCCGGAAAAACATTTTCTTTAGATGAACCCTTTATGGTTATCGCCACGCAAAATCCCATTGAACAAGAAGGGACCTATCCCTTGCCAGAAGCCCAGATCGACCGCTTCATGCTAAAGCTTCATATTGATTATCCTTCAAAAGAGGAGGAGAAATTAATCATGCAGCAAATGTCATCCAACGCTAATTCTTATAAAGTCAAACCCGTCGTCGACCCTGAAGATATTCTGGCAGCCCGTAAAGTTATAGATTCAATTTATATGGATGAAAACCTCCAAGACTATATTATCAATCTAGTCACTGCCACACGTGACCCAAAAGGAAATCAACTGTCATCTTATGCCGGAATGATTCAGTTTGGCGCATCACCCCGAGCTTCTATTTTTCTAAATCGTGCAGCTAAAGCCTTTGCTTTTTTACAACGACGCGGATATGTTGTACCCCAAGACATCAAAAGCATCGGTATGGATGTGCTTAGGCACCGAGTTATTCTTACCTATGAGGCCGAAGCCGAAAATGTTACGGCAGATGACATACTAAAATCACTATTCGACACTATTGAAGTACCCTAATTTTCTATGCTTCACACACTTTCAAATAATGTTCGAGAATGGTTTCGTATTCCGGAATCCCCACCCAAAAAGCAAAATCAACTCTCTCCGGAATTGTTGAAATCCATTAAAAAAATTCAAGTAAAAACTAATTATATGGTGAACGATATCATGGCTGGCGAGTATATTTCCGCTTTCAAAGGTCGTGGAATGGAATTTAGCGAAGTTCGCGAATATCAACCCGGAGATGACGTACGGTTAATTGATTGGAATGTAACTGCACGCATGAACCAACCTTTTATTAAAGAATTCATAGAGGAGCGAGAACTTACTTTAATGCTTCTTGTAGATGTGAGTTCTTCTGGAAGTTTTGGTTCTACTCAAAAAAGAAAAAATGAAATTTCAGCAGAAGTTGCATCAATTCTTGCTTTTGCAGCAATTAAAAATAATGATAAGATTGGACTCATAATCTTTTCCGATAAAATTGAACACCACATTCCGCCTAAAAAAGGAAAAGGTCATATTTGGAATATCATTCGTACCATTTTGAGCTTCGAACCTGAAGGCAAAGGCACGAACCTTTCACTGCCTCTGGAATATCTTCTAAAAATCCAAAAAAAGAGGGCCACTACTTTTCTGATCTCAGACTTCCAAGATGAAAACTATGAACCTCAATTAAAACTTGCAAAACAAAGATTTGATCTTATAACGATTCATATTATTGATCCACGAGAAGAAACCCTCCCCGAAGTGGGATTAGTATTTCTTGAAGATTTCGAAACTGGCAGCACTATACTTGTGGACACAAATGATAGAGAAATCCTCAAGAAACACAAATCTCTTTGTATTAAAAAACGTCAGGATCGAAAAGCATTTTTTAATTCCATAGGAATCGACACCATAGAAATATTCACAAACAATTCTCTAACAGAGCCTATCATCAAATATTTTAAATTTAGGGAAAATAAACATTGAGATGAGTGATTTAAAAATACCTGAAAATGGAGTCAGTAAAAAATTGAAGGTCGGTGTTTATATTTTAACTGGTATCACTTTATTTGCTTTCATCGCATTTTTTGCAAAGCTGATAACCAAACAAAATGTATCAAAAAAACAGGAAAAAATTTTAAACGACCCAAGAATTTCGGAGTTAAAAAAAACAGGGGAACGATTGCAAGAGGCCGCACTTTTGGAACAAGCTCTGGATCAATATATAGAAGTATGGAAACTAGAAAATTCCAACTCCTTCGCACGAGCCGAGGCCGCTTCCACAGCCGGAAAACTTTATCTAAAGCTTGGTAATTGCAATGAAGGATTGGTATGGCTGTTTCGTGCAGAAGCTGCAAATCCAGAAAAAACTGCCGAACTGCAACCTCTAATTGATACCTGTATTGCCAAAGAAAAATAATTTATGGTGTATCAGAAACATTCTTTAAAATCTACCCTGCTACTTTTATTAGCGTATTTTTTCCAATTGATAAACGCTCCGACTGCATGGAGCAATACCGCAGATCCAGTCTCCATTAAAACCCAGGTAGACATTACCCAACCCACATTAGGGGATATCCTAACTTATTCCATCAGAGTAAATCACGATTCGGATATTGTTATCCATACACCTGAATACGTTATACCCGAAGGATTTGAAAAAGTTGGATACGGTAAAAAGAATCCTAGAAAAGTAAACAATCAAACTGCGCAGGAGTTTTGGTTAAAATTAAGAGTAGATAAAACAGGATTATTAACAATTCCTGCAATGCCCTTAGGGTTTGACGCTCCAGATCAAAACAATCAGATTGTTAAGGGCAAAATAATGACAACCGAAGTAAATGTTGATGTTCAATCGCTGTTACAACTTGAAGGTAATGTTTCTGATATTAAAGACATCAAACCAATTGTCTATATAAAGGCTCCCTGGATTCATTATATTTGGAAAGCACTGGGGGTATTATGTTTTTTAGCCTTAGCATATTTTATTTGGAAAAATTGGCAGAAAAAATCCGATCTAAAACCAGAATCTCTGACCCTGCTCACAGCAGAGCAAAAAGCCCTTAAAGAATTAAGAGAACTCGAAAGTCGTGAGTTTATGAAGCTGGGACGTATCCGCGATCATTTTTTTGAACTATCAGAAATATTTAGAAGATACATGGAAAACCGTTATCGCTTTCCAGCTCAGGAGTGGACCACAGAAGAGATCATTTCTCACTTTAAAGGTTTTTCTGGCTTGAATGAAAAACAAAAACTTCAGGCAAGAAACATTCTCACAGAAAGCGATAAAGTGAAATTCGCAAAAGCAGAAGTTGAAACGAATTACGATCCAATAGAACCAGTGATTCATTTCATCAAAGAAGCCACACCACCTATTCAACAAAAACCGAATTAATTATGAGCTTTTTTCGATTTGAAGATCCCTGGCTACTATTATTTTTTCTAATGGTTCCGTATCTTACCATTCGAGGAAAAGGAAAACTGCAGGCAACAATCAGTTATTCATCTATCGACACATTACAGGCTATCCGCTCGGCGCGGGTTGAAATTTTGTCCATCCTGCCATTAGTCCTTCGAATGATTGCTATATCTCTTTTGGTGCTTGCCCTAGCCCGTCCCCAGGAAGGTCATAAAAGCACTGAGATACTTTCTGTCGGGGTAGATATTATGCTTGCCTTGGACACTTCCGGAAGTATGCAGGCCCTCGATTTTATCAAAGATGAAAAACGTGATACGCGGCTGGCAATGGTCAAAGATGTTGTCTCACAGTTTATTGAGAACCGCCCTAACGATCGCATGGGTATGGTTGTTTTTGGTTCAGAAGCCTACACTCAATGCCCTCTCACTCTTGACCAGGGAATCCTACAATCTTTTCTCAGCAAGCTTGATATTGGAATGGCAGGTGATTCAACAGCAATAGGGTCTGCTATTGGCATAGCGGTCAAACGTTTGAAGGATCTTGAATCGAAATCAAAAGTGATCATCCTTTTAACAGATGGCCGAAACAATGCTGGCAATCTTCCTCCTCTTCAAGCAGCACAAACGGCCAAAGCATTTGGAATTAAAATTCATACCATAGCAGTGGGAACATATGGAAAAGCGCCATTTCTGGTCAATTCAATTTTTGGACAACGTTATGTATATCAACAAGTGGATATTGATGAAGATACTTTGAAGAAAATTTCCGACTTAACCGGAGGACAATATTTTCGCGCTACCAATCTCGAATCATTAAAAGCTATTTACAAACAAATCGATGAAATGGAAAAGTCTGAGGTTAAAGTCATAGACCACTCTGAATACACCGAACTATTTCACTACTTCCTCATTCCAGGAATACTGCTTCTGCTTTTGGAAATTGCATTGTCTAACACCGTTTTGAGAAGGATTCCTTGATATGAAATTTGGTGACCCCTCCCTTTTCCATTTATTTTGGGCTTTGATTCCCTTCCTTTTTTTTCTTATTTGGGGAAACCGAAAGAAATATAACCTCCTTGTCCAATTTTGTGGTGAGAACTTATTTCCAAAATTAGTAGGCTCAAGTTTTAAAGATCAACTAAAACTTAGAACAATATTCCTTGTCTCTACATTCGTATTTCTTCTACTTGCCCTTACCCGTCCTCAATGGGGCTATCAATGGGAAGATATAAATCAAGAAGGGGTTGATATAATTGTTGCGCTGGATGTATCACGCAGCATGCTTGCCGAAGATATAAAACCGAATCGTCTTGAAAGAGCAAAACGCAAAATCTCTGATTTATTGGATATGCTGAGAGGTGATCGTGTCGGCCTTGTCGCATTCGCGGGAACTTCTTTTGTCCAATGTCCACTCACACTCGATTATTCTGCTGCGCGCATTTTTCTCAATGCAATTGACACCGACCTCATCCCTGTTCAGGGAACAGCCTTAGGTGATGCTTTGAGAAAGTCGGTTAAAGCCTTTCGCACAGAGGATAATAAATCTAAAGCAATTATTCTTATAACAGATGGTGAAGATCAAACCGGACAAGCGTTGCAGGCTGCCAAAGAGGCCCGTGAGGTCGGTGTTAAAGTTTTTACCATTGGAATCGGAAAAGAAATTGGAGCCCCCTTGCCAAATCCAGATAAGAATGGGGGCTTTCTAAAAAACGAAGAAGGTGAGGTTATTCTTACAAAACTGGACGAGACCACTCTGCAAAAAATTTCGCTGGAAACAGGTGGAAGCTATGTCAGGTCCGTAACCGGTGATATTGATCTGAAAACCATTTACCTCGACCAAATCAATCAGAACCTCGAAAAGAAAAAGTTTAAATCAGAACGAAGAAAAATATGGCAGGAACGATTCCAATGGTTCATTTTTCCTGCATTGCTATTCTTGCTCTATGAAGCTAATTTAGCAGAAAGAAAACGGGAAACGAATTCTTGAAAATGTTCCCCATTTAACCCGTGGATTTTGTTAAAATATTTACAGTAAGTAAAGTCAAAACTTGACAAAATTGATTGGAAACTCCATCTAATCATCAGGGCTTGAAAAAGTTCGCTTTTTTGACGAATTAACGTATTGAAAGGAAATTTATGATGCAAAACTCTCCTCGAACCATGAGCATCGATGCCGTAGCAGCAGAGCAACAAAGGTTTATGGTGCGTGTCTATAACTGGATGGCAGCCGGACTCGGAATCACCGGTTTTATGGCTTATTATGTCGCCAATAACCCAACCCTTTTCAATATTGTAATGGGAAACCCAATTATCCCTATCGTTCTGATAATTGCCCAAATTGGACTTGTATTCTGGCTAGCATCGCGGGTCATGCAAATGAGCGTTAGTCAGGCAACCGGCATATTCTTTCTTTATGCAGGTTTGACAGGAATAACTTTTTCTACCCTATTCGTGGTTTACACCGCCGCATCCATAACATCAACGTTTTTAGTAACAGCAGGCACCTTTGGGGCAATGAGTCTTTACGGCTATACTACCAAAAAGGATCT
>JAKUOQ010000090.1 GCA_022450865.1 Nitrospinales bacterium
CCGGACTCCTCTTATCTTAAAGATTTGAAATCGCTTTGCAAAAATAATAATATCCTCTTAATATTTGATGAAGTACAAACAGGATTTGGTCGAACCGGAAGTTTGTTTGCACATGAATTATTTAAAATCAAACCGGATATTCTGACCCTCGCGAAAGCATTGGGAGGCGGGGTAGCTATAGGAGCTATGGGTAGCACAAATCGAGTTATGAAATCTTTTGTTCCGGGATCCCATGCCGCTACTTTTGGAGGCAATCCTCTTGCTTGCGCAGCAGCTTTAGCATCATTAAAAGTCATCACAAGCAAAGGATTTTTAAAAAAAACCTCGGAAACAGGAGACTACTTCTTTGAATGTCTGCAAAATTTAGCGCGACAACACTCGATAATTAAAGATATTCGAGGCAAAGGAATGATGCTCGCGATTGAGCTTAGCAAACCGGGGAATGAAGTTGTTCTGGATTGCATGAAAAATGGTTTTCTGATCAATTGTATTCAACAAAATATTTTACGTTTTCTTCCACCTCTTAATATTTCCCGTAAAGATATAAATACCCTTATGCCTGTTTTATCTAAAAGCCTTATTCAATTATCAAAAAAGAAAAACTAATATTTTAAATATTTTTATGAAAAAAGATCTCTTAACCACCAACGACTTTAGCCGCGAAGAAATCCTATCCCTCTTCGAAAAATCAACAGCCTTAAAAGAGAAAAGGAAAAAGGGTGTAGAACATCTTCCATTAAAGGGAAAATCGCTTGGTATGATTTTTAATAAACATTCCACCCGCACCCGAATTTCCTTTGAAGTTGGAATGAATGAACTTGGCGGTCGGGCTCTTTTTCTAACTGGAGATCAATTACAATTGAATCGTGGAGAAACACTTAAAGATTCAGCCCAAGTACTTTCCCGCTATCTGAACGGAATTCTGATTCGCACTCACAACCATCAGGAAGTGGTAGATTTGGCGAAACACGCCACTATTCCTGTAATCAATGGCCTCACTGATTTGAATCACCCTGTCCAAATTCTTGCAGATATTTTTACCATTAAAGAAAAACTCGGGAAAATAGAGAGTGTAAAAATAGCTTATGTCGGAGATGCTAATAATGTAGCGTATTCATGGATGACTGGGGCATCATTGATGGGAATGGAGTTAGTTATCGCCTGCCCACCCGAATTCAAACCTGCCTCGCTACCCCAACTCCACGGCAATGGAAAAGTCGAGATCATCGAAGATCCTTTTGAAGCTGTCAAAGATGCGGATATCATATATACAGATGTCTGGATAAGCATGGGAGATACTGGCGATCTGGAGAAAAAAGAGAAAATTTTGGTTCCTTATCAAATTAACCAAAAACTACTAAACGCTACAGGAAAAAATTCATTAGTAATGCATTGTCTACCGGCTCACCGTGGAATGGAAATCACTTCCGAAGTTTTGGATGGAAAGGATTCTATTGTTTTTGATCAGGCAGAGAATAGGTTGCACGTGCAAAAAGCAATTCTAGAAACATTGCTATCCCAACCAAGTCAATAATATAGTTCTACTTCCGAATAAAAAAAGTGATTAAATTCGAAGTATTAAAGAAACATAGTCACTCTTCTGCACGGCTTGGAGTTTTAACAACACCACGCGGAAAAATTAATACCCCCTGTTTTATGCCCGTTGGCACTCAGGCAACCGTTAAAGCCTTAACACCTGAAAACTTGGAATCCATTGGGGCGCAAATCATCTTGGGAAATACCTATCACCTTTACTTAAGACCAGGACACGAGTTAATTCAATCACTGGGCGGACTCCATAGTTTTATGAACTGGCATCATCCCATCCTTACAGACAGTGGCGGCTATCAGGTTTTCAGTTTGAACAAGTTAACAAAGGTAACTGAGGAAGGAGTAAATTTTAAATCACATATTGATGGTTCAAGCCATTTCATTTCCCCTGAAAAGGCTATAGAAATTCAAAAAGCATTAGGTGCCGATATTATCATGGCATTTGATGAACCGACTCCTTATCCCTCAGACCTTTCAACAACTAAGAAATCATTACAGCTCACTACTCGCTGGGCTAAACGGTGCAAAGATACCTTCCAGCCTGGCAATCAATCTCTATTTGGAATAGTGCAAGGAGGTATGCACTCAAGCTTGCGAAAAGAAAGCGCAGAACAAATTACTGCATTGGATTTTTCTGGCTATGCAATTGGTGGATTGAGTGTGGGAGAAGAAAAAAATTTAATGAACGAAATGACGGAGCTAACAACCTCATTCCTCCCCGCACAGAAACCCAGATACTTAATGGGTGTCGGAACTCCTGAAAATCTTTTAACTTGTAGTTCTATGGGAGTAGATATGTTCGACTGCGTTATGCCTACCCGCAATGCTAGAAACGGGTATTTATTTGTAAACGGCGGAAAAATAAATATCAAAAATTCTCAATACCAAAATGATCCTGAACCTGTCGATTCAAATTGCTGCTGCTACACCTGCAAAAACTATTCAAGGGCTTATCTAAGGCACTTAATTATGGCGGGAGAAATTCTAGCTATGCATTTACTCACATTGCACAATTCAACCTTTTATCAAACCTGGATGAAACGCATTCGCCAAGCCATCGAAGATGATATTCCCTTTTCTTTTGCCTGGGAAGAGACAGCCGAATAATTCCAAATTTCATGAATCACTAATAATTCCATGGATTTTGAATTCATAAACATCATAACCAGACCTCTTAGACAAAGAGGCCTGCGCAACGGCTTTTAAAATTTCTACTTTTTCTGAGTCCATCCATCCCATAAAACGATTGAATATTTTTTCGGGGAAATAAAGAGTCAAATTGAGGCGGGCCCTCTGATAAATAAATTGTGTTCCAGACCGCATGGGGTTGCTGCGGAGGGGTTTATATTCAACATGTCCTTGAAGCATATAATCTGCGATCTCTCGCCATTCCTCACCAATCTTTAACAAGTTTTCTCTAATCAGAGAAAGGAGCCTATCTTGTTCTGGAAGTTCATAGGTGTAACTTTTCATAGAATTTTCATCCAATCAATTTTGCTCGCAAAGCAAGAAAAAGAGGAATTTCTTTTCGCGAACGGTTTTCAGCTTTTGCTCTTTTCCCTGGCTCACTCTTTTTATTTGATATCCATTCCTCCAATCCATCTACAGCAAAACCTGCACTCGAAAGCGCAGCAAAATAACTTTCAAGTGGGCGATGGTAGGTAAGGGTAAAAGAATCTTTATTTGCAAAAGGGGGTGTAAGAATTGGAACATTTGTTTCCGTTCTATAATGATCTATCCTTCGATATTCTATCTTTTTTTCTTCGTCCCAACCCCAGTGAGTCTGCCTTGGGATACGGAAGCAGGGGTGCGTCATCACAACAACTAAAGGACATTGCGGTTTTAACCCTATGGCCGCATTTTTAAACAACGCTTCAATATTTTCAATATTCTGGATGGCCATCAAGCAAGCCATTCCATCGAAGCGGTCTTTTTTAAAGTTTTCAGGGTCTGCCACATCGCCAACACGAAAACGTAAGGAAGAATTCGACCGAGTTTTAGCACGGTTTATTAGCTCCGCTGAAGAATCTAGCCCTTCAACAAGCATTCCTTTTCGAGATAAAAATCGTGAAAAGACTCCCTGCCCACAAGCCAAGTCCATTATTCTATCGCCTTTTTTAGCGTTCAGCATTTTTAGAACACCGGGCATAATAATATCTTTTTGAAAATCAGTCCCCTGTGAACCAACCAAGGAATCGTACCAACGCGATGCCTGATCCCATAAAGTAATGTTTTTTGTGGAAGGTTTTTTAACCCTTTTTTTTCTATTGTTTTCCAGTTTTCTTTTCAAAATATTTTCACTATTGAAGGTTCTTGCTCTGTGATTTTTCCACCTTAGCGTGAAAGAGGATTATGTAAAGTTCAATGATATCTGGCTTGTCATCCAAAGTTTGGGTTTATTCATAGATTAAACTTTAAGCACTATAAGTCATTAAATTTTAAAGAATCACCTTCACTTCATGGTTTAAAGAAATAGTAGTAGGGGTCACAAGACAATTCATCCCATAGAGTTCCACTCCTTCTTTCTCAGCTCTACGAAGCCATTGACTGAACTCAGGATCAATTTCATCGTTACAAGTGATTGATATTGTATCTTGCCTCTGGGAAACAAATAAAATAGCCGTGCGAAAGCCTTTTCCACAAAAATCTATTAGCTCCTTAACATGCTTTAGGCCTCTTTTTGTGGGTGCATCGGGGAACTTACCAATACCGTCCTTAACCAAGCTAACGGACTTCACTTCCATATATGTAGAGTCGCTAAGAAACTCCAGTTTAAAGTCAAATCTACTATTACCCGCTTTAACTTCACTCGCAAAACTGGAATAGCCTTTAAAAAAAGACAGGGATTTTTCCATTAATGCATTCGATACTAAAGAATTGGCGAAAGCAGGGAATACCGAAACCCAAATTGATCCATGCTGAACTAAAACAAGGGTGTAATCTGTTTTACGCTTTTCACTGGGTTGATGAACCAGTCTAACCTTGCGATTGGCAAGCAACAAACCTGGCAAACGTCCCGGATCGGGCACATGAGCCAGAGTTTCCTTGCCACCAATCTCCACCCGCGCAAGATATCGATTTGGTCTTTCCAGAAAAACACCTTCAACAATTTTTTCTCCAAATTTCATAGCTTGGATTTCTAAACGCAAACAGAGCAAAAAAATGCTAGAGAAGATCGTGATTTACAAACGAACCGACCGTTTAATGATGATCGTTATCTTTTCCTGTTTCCAAATTAACGGTTTTTTCGAGATGCAACAAAGATTCAACAGAGGGAGATACACGGTCAATGATAGGTTTTGGGTATAACCCAATCAATAAGATCAGAATGCAGGCAGGGAGAAGAAGTTTGAATTCGCTTGAGCTAATATCAGAATTATTTTCAACGGTGGGTTTTTCCTGCATGGAACCCTGAAACATATAGAGCATATATATGGAAGCAAATACAATGGATAACCCACCCATCAGCACTAAAATGCTTGCAAGACCCGCCAATAAATGCGAAGTCCAAACGCCCATTAGAATCAAGAACTCACCTACAAATCCATTCAATCCTGGTAATCCCAATGCAGCTAGCATGACAAGCATGAAAACACCATAAAGAACCGGCATGGATTTACTGAGTCCACGGAGTTCCCCAAGGTTTCGCGTACCCATCCTAGATTCA
>JAKUOQ010000091.1:0-3294 GCA_022450865.1 Nitrospinales bacterium
TTCGTTAGTCATTGTTACAGAGTTCATTATTTATCCTTCTGGATCAGTGTTTCAAAAAAATATATATTTTTTGAAATCATTTTTGGACTTTGACAGTTTCACTTTTTATACAATTTATCTTTATACAATTTATCTTTATACAATTTATCAAACTTAGCATAAACTTCCTCTATGCTTTTGACTGCTCCACCGACTAACTCTCCGCTGCCATTGTGTTGCATGGTAGGAAAGCCTGTGACATCCGCTGGGGCTTCCGTATGTTTTTTTACCTCTACCGTACCATCATTAATATGCTTCTTTAACGCGTCTTTTGTCGAGGTGCAGAAGCCGCATCCATCCAATAAGTATAAAGTTATCTCCGGTTTTTTTTTTGTATATCTTTCTTTTGTAGGGCGTCTCCTCCTCACCACTTGACGGCGGCGCTGGTAGCCTTCCACAACATTCTGAGACCCGTTGTTTGTCATAACCAAGTTGCCAGTGGCATCACACACTAACATGCCGCTAGGTTGGCAAAATTTAGATCCGCGCGCTTGCAGTGCTCTGTCGTATTTGGTCCTGTAGGGCGGATAACAGTTAGGAAGAACGCAGTTATTATTATAGTTCATAGAGTTCATCTTTATTATATAACTTTTTTTTTGTTTGTTGCTTTAAATAAATGTATCAAAATAGTGCTTGTGGAAATACGTGTTGCAATTATGCAATCGGAGTCACTGGAATGGTGTATGGAATGAATAAACAAACCCCCAGATGTTTGTGCCCCGGCGGAGCTTTCCCCCCTCAACTTGCGCCTTCGCCAGATCTTCAAAGACTGCAGTTGCAACAACAACTGCAAAGAAACTCCCAACAACTCAAAGAGAATTTTGCCACCCCAACCCTTATGGGCGCAGTTATGCCGGGGCGTTTAGCTTCTTGTGGACCAATAGTGGGCGCAACGTAATCGAATGTCGAATGAACTAAAATGTAATAAAAACCGTTTTTATTTTTACTGAAACTAAAAATTAAATCCCGCGAGCCTTTTCAGCCTCTCTCTTCTTCTTAAACAAAATATAACCGGGCCACGTTGAAATTCCCGGAATCATCTCTCTGCCTGCCTCTGGCTCTGCCTTTGGCCTACGACCGCTTGCCTTCTTCTTATTCATTCGACGCACCTTCATCCACACCACCCCCAATTTATTTTTACCTACCAAAGCACCATCCTTAATCCGACCACCCCAAACCGGTTCCTTCCCCCGATTTTCTTGATGAAGCAAGTAATGGGTAGGGTGCTGCTCCAACACTACACGGCACTCCGGATAATTATTAAACTTGTAGTTACATATCTCTGCTTGAACTATCATAGACTCCTTACCCCATTTTTTCTGTTCCTCTGTTGTTAGAAGAAGTCCCTTTGCTTTCGATTTTCCACCACAGCGTTTCGCTTCGAGAGGCCCCTCCGCAAGTTTAACTTTGTCGGATTGAGCCGTAAGAACACGGCTTCTTTCGGCGGTTGCATCCTTGGCTAAACGCAGAAATTTCTCTGACTGGAAAGCGTGTTCTCCAGAGGCATAGCTGAATCCCGAAACAGAAACCCGGTGTTTGGAAAAGTTCGACAGAATCCTTACTGACGCATCTTTCGATCTCGAAAAAAATTTGAGAACTGAGCGGTCTGAGGTGTACCTAGGTGGTGACATACTTTTTACACTTTCTTGTTTGATTTGTGAAAAAAAAATTTTCACAAATCATTTTCGGTATTTTACAGTTTCACTTTTTTGAAAAAGGTTACGGAAAAAACAGTTCTGAGTTCATAGCTCTTACAGCTTTAATTGCAATTGAGTAAGCCAATTCTACAGTTTTCGAACACCTATTCCTATACAACTCAAATATGGGCACAAACGCATTTGCTGAACGTTCGTGTTCAATTACGTCTACTATAATGCTTGGAATGAGCACGTCTAATTCATTTTTAAAGTGATCAAATGCGCGTTTGCGCTCCTCCTTTTTTAATTCTTTCTTTAATTCTTTCCTGATTGTTTTTTCCAACCGATGCATAGCTCTATTTCCAACTAAAACTTGAATCAAGTCTGGTTTTTCACCCAGTTTATTCAAAATGGAATCCGCGCAGATTGTCTGTAAAGAGGAGATTCGATCTGCCATTTGATAGAGAGAGACAAAATATAAATTTATCATTTTTAACTGTTTAAAGAATACTTTTCATAGTAAAAAAGAAATGGCAACAGAAACAAAAGTTAAAACTTACCCACTCGCTACAGAGGAGTCGTCGCTTACCGCTCCGGATGATAGAGATCATTCCAAACGGTGGAAAGCCCAGCCTTGTGAATCACCCTTATCAACGGAAGAAACCGATGCTGCTATTCAAGAGCTTAGTAATAAAGACGCTATTTTTAGAAAGGTAGAAAGGTCATATGCTGATCCGCCGATGAGAGAACAGGTTCTTGGTCTCATATCATTTCTACCGGCTAAGGGGGCTACTCCCAACAAGAATGGAATCTACGGATTTGCCAAACTCCGTGGTAACTATCCTACTTTATCCGAAACTGACGCCAGAAGTGAATTTCTGATCCGTAATCACGATTCCTACAACCAGATTATGACTTGTTACGTCGGGAGACCATTTCCCATCACGTCCTCTCGCAAATTTTCAGAAGATGTGCGAGAGGTTGATATTCGAAAGGAAGCTGCCGAAACGATGGGGGAGGCAATCAAACGCCAGACTCGCAAGGATGAGAGGGAAATCAAGGAAATCAAGGAAAGAGAGAGACTTCTTAGAGAAGATGTTAAGAAAACAAAGAAAGATCCATATGATGTGTACATCACAAGCAGAGTGAAGAAAGCACAACTCGTTTGGACATACAATGAACACCTGAAAAAGATGGCTGAAGTAAAAGAGCTCATCATCAAAACACGAGTGGACATCGCTAAACTGGATGAAGAACACCCTGACTTCAAAAACACTTATCTTGAAAAGTATACGCAAGCTCGTGTGGATGCTGGCTTGAAGGAAAGCACTGAAGAGAGCCAAAACAATTTCATGAAGTATCTTGCTGAAGATATCGAAGACGGACTAGACTTTTAGAATTTGACCCCAATAATTTTTAATTAAAAAAAAAACATTTAATAAATGGCAAAAAATAAAAATAACACGAATCTTATAATTGGACTCGTTGTTGTAGGTATACTAGTCGTGGGGGTGGCACTGTACCTATCCAAACACCATTCGAACAATGGTGGCGGGACGCAATGGTACAAATGTTCAGATAATTGTGCCAAACCGTATAGTACAGGAAGTGTAGATAA
>JAKUOQ010000091.1:3304-5200 GCA_022450865.1 Nitrospinales bacterium
GCTGCAGTGGCTGCGGTGTGACGGGTGGCGCTTGCACGCCGCCCAAAATTGGATGGAAGTGTGATCCAAGTGGTAAATTTAGTAATACGTGTTACCAGGCGGTAAATGGGATGTATAGTACGGCAAGCGAGTGTCAGGAGAAGACCAAGTGTTATGCACCTTAACCTTCGGTCGGGCACTCTCCTTTTATTTTCAATCATCTCGAATGAATTGAAAATCAGTGAAAGAAGTAGCAAAAAGGATAAATTCACGCAATAAAAATCTGCAAACTAGTAGAACCAAGTTCCATTTAAATATTGAGATACATTTTTTGCATTTCCTCTATACAGCATCATCCACAATGAACAGTTTCCAGAGCTACAGACTATGCGTTTACATTTTGATATTGCTATTACGGTGGGTAAAAAATCCATCATGTGATAATAATTAGAATCTCTCACTACCGTTTTGTTGTGAAAACCTACAGCTGAATCAGACGTTTTGTTTTCATTAATTACTATGAGGTTGTCTAAATTTTTAGTTTTAATATAGTCTAAAAACTGAGAAGAATCCGTTTGTACTAATATATGTGGATCGTTGTTGGATTCTCCCTCCTGCGTGTGCGCGGAAACAGATCGTTTTATCTCGCTGTAAAACTCATCAAATGATGCCAGCTTGGTTTCTTTCCTTTTATCGGTTCCTCTGTAGTAGACAGCTATGGTGTTTTTATAATCCAAGTTGTATTTTTTTTCCAAGTTTGTAAGTATTTGATTTATAACGCGTGAAGGTGAAAAATACCTGGAAATAAACGGTTTAAAAAAGTCATAATCTAACGTGGAATAATTTTCGAATTGATCCCACACGCAAAACTTCCCATTCCGACAAAGATAAACATCTCCGTCACCAATTTGGGGAGGCTTCTTAAAAAAATCATACGTGATATCTCTGTTAGCGTCGCATTCTTTTTTATAAAGTGTAAACAGGTCAGAACTATCGACCTTGAGGCTCGATCGCGCACTCGCGTCCTTCGTTGAATTCACCAAATTTACAATATCTCTCAATTTTACCGAACAACACGAAAAAAAACCATAATTGTGGTGTGCAATTTTAATCATTTCAATGTATTCAATAGGTCTTTAACTGGAAACATCAAAATCTTTCAGTTGTTCTTTTAGAGCGGTGTACTTGTTAATCATTTCATCTCTGAATATGAGCGTGTCGTTTTGAGTCAGTTGCTCCATTGCCTTTTTCAAGTGTTTGAATTGATCTGAATATGATTTTTTCAACTGCTCGATTTGACGATTTTTTTCCGCTACAAGCCTTTGCATCTTTTCTATGGTATAATCAATCGGTTTCACTAGATAAAATGATTCATCTAAAAGGGGTGGAGATTCGCATACTTCAATTTCTTGCAATTCTTCTATTTTTTTTTGCGCGGAAGACACGTTTTCATAGCAGGAAAGTATGTTTGAGATAGTTGTTTCTGGTAACCTGTTAGGCTCCGTGAATACCCTCGCAATCGGCGTAATCGGCGTAGCCGATCTCGAATGAGCCGATCTCGAATGAGCCGATCTCGAATGAGCTCGCTCTGGCGGTTGTGTTTTACTTTCGTTTATATGTTTACTCAATCTACTCATTTGCGCTTTGCATTCTGAAATCATCGGCTGTGCTATGTCGACATCAGTTAGTTTAGTATTATAAAGTTCCAAAGACTTAGCGTAGCAAGCGTAACTTTTGGACCATTCTCCTCTTTTTGCGTGGTCTTCACCTTTTTTCAAGGTAATTATAGCCTCATCAACCATTTATTATTTCTTTTTTTTCTTTTTAGCCACAATTATACCTATTCCAATTGCGAGTGCGACGGCTAAAGCAGCAGCAATGTACAGATATAAATTTCCTCCTTTCTGTACCACCCTT
>JAKUOQ010000092.1 GCA_022450865.1 Nitrospinales bacterium
TAGGAGGGGGTGGCCCAGATGATCAAAAGCGGAGTCAAGCTATTTTGAATCAACTGAATAGTCCTCGGGTATCAGCAGATTGTATACATTCCCTTATGGTAAGTGCCAGTATTATCTCGCAGGCGGGGCTCATGGTGGCCTCTGACACGGGTGCTATGCATATCGGATTGTCTGTGAAAACTCCGGTTGTAGCACTTTTTGGAACAATTTCGCCCACAGAATCTGGTCCTTATGAGATTGCTGATCATTTATGTCGAGTCATAACCATTGACCCAGAAGGTCAGGATTCTTTTGATGTTGAGAACCCTGGCGAGTACCACATTAAAAGTATAACGGTGAATAGAGTTTGGGAGCAGGTAGAAAAAATGCTAGCAAATAACTCTAGCCCATAGAATTTGCTGGGTAAACTTCGCGGATAGCTACAAAAATGTCTTCCACGGTTATGAGAACTTTACACTTTTGAAAACTCCATCAATGCCAGTCACTATTTTTCATAATCCTAGATGTAGCAAATCACGTCAGACCTTGGCGCTGCTTGAAGACCAGGGAATTAAGCCTTCCATCATTGAATATTTAAAAACTCCTATTACAAAAGATAAATTGATAGAAATTCTTTCTTTGCTTGGGTTGGCACCTCGCGATCTGATGCGTAAAAAAGAAGAAGTATATGCAGAGAAGGGTCTTGATAATCCTTCTTTATCCGATGCTGAATTAATAGACATCATGGTCAAGAATCCTATTCTAATCGAACGGCCCATAGTCCTTGCCAATGGCAAAGCTGCGCTGGGACGCCCGCCTGAGCAGGTTTTAAATATTCTTGAATAGGAAATTTGCGTTCAAATAGGTATTGATCGCAGAGGAGAAGGGGATTTAGATAGATATTAACCTTTTCTTTTAGCAACCTCGGCAGCATGGGCCCTAGCTCTTTTTAACATCGCAGCTTTTTCCTCAGAGCTAAAATCTTTCCTGGGTGTGGGGCCTGGAACTTTTGGACCAGAAGAAGCTTCCACAACGGGAGTAGGTTTGGGAGCTTCTGGTGCCGCAGGGACTTCTTCTTTATTTGGAGCAGACTGCTCGGCTTCAGTGGCGGCAGTTTCTTCAACGGCGACTGGCTGTTCTTCTTGTGCCTCTGTATTTTCATCAGCAGCTGGTGGAGTGGGATTTTCTAATTCTTGTAATTTTCTTTGTCTTTCTAATTCTTGTTCACGGATTTCTCTCTTCCGCTCTTGAATTTCTAGGGCACGAATGAACGGATCTTCATTATTTGCCATGCTGGCTTTTGAGCCGGAATTCAAACGAGTATTTGAGTTAAAATGATAACTCTTTTCCCCTGCCTCACTCATTGCATAATCTCCAGTCTAAATTGAAGCAACTTTTTATTTGCATATCATATAAGAAACTTTAAAAAAGTTCATATTTTTCTAATAATTCCGGATCAACCCCAGTTAAGTTCAAAAGAGATTTGGAGTTTATACCAAAATAGCATCTTCCGAATCAAAATGCTGTGTCTTGCATTAAAATTACTTAACGTAAAGTTAACAATAATTTAATCCTCAATCCTTTATTTTAGAACTATAAAATAAATTTTTAGATTGAGGTGCACTATGTTTTATGAAGTTCGCTTGCTAGATCGAAAAAATAAATTAAAAAAAATAATTTCCAGTGAACAGTTGAGTCGACAATACTGGGATAATTTTGAACACACTTTCAATGTTTCTAAAGTTAAACCAAAAACTGGGGGACCCAAATCTCCTGTTAAAAATAATTAGTTTCTTTTAAGTATTATTTTGTCTTAAATTAATTGAAAAAAAATTCGCCAACAAAAGATGGGAAATTTTGTGGTGTTAAATGGTAAAGGCCCCCAAGTAATAAAATTTCACTAAAACCAATTGCCCAAATCCAAACTAAGGCTAATTTGGGAATTTTGATACCCTCAATTGATTTGACTAAAAAGAAACTCCATACATAAATTGCGCATAAGATAAGAGCCAAGGGAACAGCAAATTTTGCTCCCCATTGAAGAAGTGTCCAAAGAATACCCTTCATAAAAAACAAAGCCGATGTTGATACAACAAAAAATATAGTTAAAAGTTTAACGATCTGAAGCATTGCTTAGAAAGAGTAATTATAAAATGGCGCCGTTAGTTTTTAATATGTCGGCAATGTCGATATTCCCATTGGCAATTGCTAAATGAAGTGGTGCACGCCCATCGGATCCTTTTATATTTACGTTGGCTTTTTTTGATATAAGTAGCTCGACAATATCTTTTTTGTCCCATTGTGCAGCATCATGCATGGGTGTTTCACCTATATTATCGGGAGCATTAATATCCGAGCCTCTTGCAATCAAAAATTTTGCGATATGCAGATGCCCCTTCTCGGCAGCCCAATGCAACGGCGTGCGTCCCAATCTATCTTTTGCATTTATTTGCGCACCTTCAATTAGAATTTTTTCAACCATTTGTATATTACCCGTTGAAACGGAAGTATGAAGAGGAGTGTGCTTCCATTCGGCTCGAGAGTTAACGTCTGCACCTGCTACCAATAACTCATCGGCGGCATTAAAACTATTTTGATCTATGGCTATATGTAGCGGGGTATAACCATCTCTATCGGTTGCGTTTAACTCGGCGCCGTTATCTAGAAGTAGTCTCACCATTTCTGGCAAGTTTTCTAAACCTGCGACATGAAGCGGTGCCAGACCATCGTTGTCCGCTAGACTTATGTCCGCATTGTTTAGTAAATAATAGGAGACTAGTTTTGATCGATTGTGAAAAACGGAAAGATATAGAGGGGTTATACCATTTCTATCCTGAAAATTAATATCGATACCAATTTGTAAACGTTTCGTATTTTCCAAATCTCCAGATTCTATGGCTTTGTAAAGTTGCTGGATTTTCTCATTGGCAACTGGTGTTTCCGACGCAGCTATTTTTTTCAAATCGTACAAAGCTTTTGCGTTTTTTAACCCAAAAGTTTTTGGTTCGTCAGACCAAACAGGTGCGGTTGCGATAAAAAACAAAACGATAATCGGAAAGGGATAAAATATCTTCATTCGATAATTGTGCCACTGAAATCATGAACAGGCAAGCGGGTTAGAAATATAAGGATTGGGCCATATCTAGGGTGATAATAAACTATTGTTTTGTTGGGGAAGAGAGGCGATCTGGTATATTAGGGCCTATTTTCAATAAGGAGACTAGATTTCTGTGTCATTTATTATGAGATGGTCGAATGTTAGTCCAGTATTACAGTAAAGAAAACTAAGAGAGTTAGGGAGTTGAATGCTATTTTTGTTGTTTTTTACAATTAATTAAGTTTTTCAAATGAAATATCAAAATAGTTTTAAAGATCCTATTCGGGTCCCTTGGGTGGGAATAGGAATTTTAGCTCTACTTCTTGCAATGACCCCCATCTGGCCAATAACAGGAAACTGGTTTGGAGTTCCCGCTTGGGCAGTATTCGCTCTTTTAGTCAGCATCCTTACCAGTCTCTTTGTTGCTGTTGTTATCCTTCGAGTTTGGCAGGACCCGGATGACCAAGGAGAACATAATGACTGAAGCCCTCCCCTTTGGTCCCGGTGCGTTGGTCGTTGTCGCCGCTTACGTTTTAAGTCTTCTTGGTATTGGTTTTTATGCCCACAAGCAAAGACGAAAAGATGATATGCAGGATTTTTTTTTGGCAGGGCGCAACCTTGGTTTTACAATTCTTTTTCTCACCCTATACGCTACCCAATACAGCGGAAATACTTTATTAGGATTCAGCGGAGCGACCTACCGAAATGGATTGAGCTTTTTGGTTTGTGTTCATTTCATGACCGCAATTGTTGTTTGCTATTTATTTTTTGCTCCACAACTTTATCGCTTGAGTCGCGAAAACCAGTTTTTGACTCCCGGTGATTTTATTTATCATCGTTATCAAAGCCAGGCTTTGAGAATTCTGGTGACATTGATTATGGTTTATGCGCTGGCAAACTTTACTCTGGCACAAATGCGAACACTGGGAACCGCGTTTGCAGGAATCTCACAGGGAAGAGTTCCCGTATGGGCAGGAGTGATCGGTCTAGCGCTGGTAATGCTTATCTATGAGTCTTTGGGAGGCATGCGAAGCGTTGCTTGGACCGATGCTATTCAGGGTGGCATGTTACTTGTCGGATTCATTATCCTGATGGGTTTGTCATTTTCTCAATTTGGTAGTATTACCGACACGATTAATAAGTTGGCGAGTAACCCTGAAACTCTGCATAAAATAAGACCTCCTAATGCAGAAGGAGCCCGAAACTGGATCAGTTTTATTTTATTGGTAGGGTTGGGTGCTGCTATTTATCCGCAGGCGATCCAAAGGATTTATGCTTCCAGAAATGCCGGTATTCTAAAGCGCTCATTGGCAACAATGGCTTTCATGCCTTTGATCACCGCTCTGGTTTCCGTGATGATAGGACTACTCATGGCAGCCCATCTTCCTGGTTTAGAAAATGAATTTTCGGAAAGCGGGCTCATCCCTTCCGAAACGGTATTAACCCAAATGTGTTTGGAACTCATGCAGCAGTCTGCCTTCGGTTACTGGTTGGTGGTGATCATCTTTGCATCTTTATTAGCGGCAGTAATGTCGACAGCTGATTCTGCTTTACTCAGTATCAGTTCTATGATTACTCACGATATTTATGGAAAAACTTTTCGACCTGATGCTGATCAAGCGCACTTAACCCGAGTCGGAAAATGCATAACATGGATTTTTATGTTTCCACTAGTTTGGGCTGCATTAGCTTATGAGGGGAATCTCATCCAACTACTAAAGATCAAGTTTGAATTATTAGTTCAATGTGTGCCGGCAATTTATCTAGGTGTTCATAGCAAGTCGTTAAATGCTAGAACGGTAATAACCGGCCTATTAATGGGTCTTGCGGTAACAATCATATTGATTGCATTCGATTGGAGCAGCGTTAGCGGCATCCATTCAGGGATCATAGGGTTGGCTGTAAACCTGACTATTTGTTTTTTGGGTATGATAAAAAACAGCCGAACCTTTAAATGAGATTGATAGAAAACAAAAATGTATCAAACATGATCTGGAGGCGGTATGATAGCCCTCAAAAATGAATTCTTTAAAAAATTTATAGATTA
>JAKUOQ010000093.1 GCA_022450865.1 Nitrospinales bacterium
GCTCGGGGAAATATGCAATTGAAATTCCCAGGTCTCCCTGTAAAATGCTTTTTAAATAAGACCAGTATTGCCCCAACAGAGGTTCATCGGTTAAGCCAAAAGTTTCTCGAAGAGCGTTCATTGCTTCCGGTTTGAGCTTACCTCGAAATCGGGCAAAAATAATAGCGGCTGGATAACCGGGCATCATCCTTGGAATGAAAAAATTAAGTGTCAATGCCGCCCATGCTGCGATAAAATAAAAGCCTAGTCGCCTTAGTAAATATTTTAAGGATTGGTTCATCGGCTTTGTACGTTCACCAATACAAATAAATTTTCTGGATAATAATTAGGAGACAGGGTTGCGTATGGATTATCCTCACTTGGAAAATTTGTGAAATATTTTGTGTTACATTCTGCCCAAGCTGGCTCTGCAAAAAGAGGCAGCGATGGTGCATGCTCAATAAATAAATGTTGGAGCTCGTATATGATCTCTGTTATTTCTTTCTGGTTAGACGTTTGTTCGTACTTTCTGAAAAGTGAGTCTGCGGAAGCAACACTAAAACGGTGCCAGTTTACGTCAGCGGTTTCACCTATCGGCTTCAAATACTCGGAAGACATCATACCTTTATAAAGCGCATAGGGCGTAGTTCCTTTTTCAGCCCAGCCGATGGCCAAATCAAATTCACCTTTTTGCATCCGGCTTATCCAAGCTCCAAAATCATAGGTTTTGACAGTTGCTTTTATGCCAATCTTTTTAAGATTTTGGCTTACCACTTGGGCAGATCGGATCCAATCACTCCAACCTGATACAATGATAATATCGAGTTTTAGGGGCAGCCCATCCTGAGTATACCGCAGTCCTGTTTTATCTTTTAAAAAGCCGACATCATTCAAAATTATATTTGCCTTTCCCGGGTCATATGTGGTCCAATCTTCGATCTGATTTATATATGGTGAATGCCACTTAGACATTGGACCAGATACGCCGGACACATGCGCTGGTTCTGTATAATTATACATGCCAACCTTAACAACGAGTTCGCGATCGATAGCGTAACTAATTGCCTTTCGCACTCTAGGGTCACTGAGCACAGGATCCTTCGTGTTCGTATGTAGAAAGGTTGTGTGCCCTGTTAGCGGAAACCAATATTTGTGATGTACAGTGTCTTTTGACACAAAAACACGATCAACAGCAGGGATAAAGGCTCCGGCCCAATCCAGGTTGCCGCTAAGTAGCGCGAGTGTAACCTGTTCATTGCTGGGGTATGTTGGAAAAATAAGTTTGTTTATGTGTGGCATTCCTTTTTGCCAATAGTTAGGGTTTTTTCCCAGTTCCCACAATTGATTGTCAAATCGAATAATTTCTGTAAAAGGCCCTGTTCCAACAGGGCTTGGATTGGAATACTTCACCGGGTCATCTATTTTGTCCCATATGTGCTTTGCAACAATTGATTGGCTCGCAAGGGCATCGAATCCAGGAACATAAATTCGTTTAAACTCGAATCTTACAATAGTATCAGACGTTGCAACGACTTCCTTCAGATATCCCCAGGAGTCTCGAACATCTAGAGCGCGGTGGTTTCTTTTTAGGTTAAACGTAAAAGCGACGTCCTCTGCGGAAAAGGGGTTTCCGTCGGACCATTTTATACTATCGCGAATTACCATTTCTAAAACTTTATTTCCTCTATGCCATTTATAATCGAGCGCGAGCCACGGCACATATTCCCCCGACATGGAGTTATAAATAAATAATGGTTCATAAATCCCAGCGGAAGTTGGCCACCTTGCCGCACCTGCGGGACTAAGAGGATTAAAATTTCGTACCCACGATATTTGGGCCTCTTGGTAAATTATGAGACCGTCTCTTTTATTTAATTTGTTCTTGTTCTCGCATCCAACAAGAATGAAAAAATTTATAAGTATAAGATGAGGTAGTTTTTTTAAAATCATTTTTATGTCTTAAAATCATTTCTTAGCATAAACCCTCACATAATCAATTTCCATTGTAGTTGGAAAGGCATCATTGTCAACGCCTTTAGCGCCCCCCCACCAGCCGCCAATCGCGATGTTGAACAATAAATGAAACCTTTGATCAAAGGGCCATCTTTCCCATGGTTTATTTCCTTTCGCGTATTTAAAAATATTTTTATTATTCACTGATACACTTATTTCATTTTCAGTCCACTCTAAAATATAATTATTGAATTCTCTACAAGCGTTCGGAATATTAATTGTACCCTGTTGGTCTGTGCCAGACAGATCACCCGCGTGTGCGATAGTATGTAACGAACCAACAATATTTCCCTCATTAAAACCTACATGCTCTAATATGTCAATTTCTCCACTATAGGGCCAGGGCCCATAGATCCAGTCTGTGGGCAGGGCCCATAGCGCAGACCAGGTACCCCTACCTTTTGGAAGTTTGGCTCTTATTTCAAAGCGACCATATTTCCAGCTGTTTTTCGTTTTTATTCTGGCGGAAGTGTATTCAGATCCCCTGAATGATTCCTTTCTTGCCACTATGATTAATTTACCATTTTTAATTCTAATGTTGTTAGCATCGTCTGTATAGTATTGAAGCTCATTGTTGCCCCAGCCATCGCCTGTTATCCAGTTCAGTTCTTTGTCTATCCGGGTAATCGTTGTATTGCTGCTTGTTTTCTCAAGAGATTTGTTTGGGAAATATGTTCCTTTTAATCCAGGCTCTCCGGTGTCTGTCACCAGGTTTTTACTTGGGATAAGGCCCTTTGGAAAAGAATCACATTCCCACCCGAGAATCATTGCTTCGCCACCGCCTTCTTCAAAATATTCAACCTGGATAGAGTATTTTTGGTTTGCCTGGAGTGTTATTTTTCCTGCAGACTCTCTTGCTGGCTGAGGTTTCCATTGATCAATAATCAGGTGATCATCAACGTATAATCTGACACCGTCATCTGATAAGGCGTAGAAGGTGTAGTCAGATGAATATTCAGTTTTTAGTTTTCCTTTCCAACGCACAGAAAAATTATCTTTTGGAAATCCCTCCGGTATAAATAAAGGCGAACTAATTCCGTAGACATCGAATACAGGCGCACCCGTGCCTATATCAAATTCCCAGTCCGAGCTATTAATCGTAGAGTCATTGAATTCATCTTGCCATACTATATCCCAGTCACCCAATTCGGAATTGCTTGGGGGTATACCGTTTAAACCAGATATGATAATAAGGAACCCGAGAAATAGAATAGGCTTAGGTTTAATAATCAATTTAAGAAAGCGAGAATTATCTTTTGGGAGCGCTGCTGTTTCTGATTTTAATTCTAACAGGAATCATAGAAATTTGCCCGACAGTGTCCATGTTGTCTGTTACCAGGTTTTCAATAGTACGAATTGCTTTTTTCCCCAACTCATGAAAGTCTGTGACAACAGATGTTAGTTCTGGGGTGAAATTTTCACAAAAAGAAAGATTGTCGTAGCCTCCGATAATAAAATCATCTGGTATTTTGTAGTCGCTTTCTAAAGCAGCTTTCATAAACCCAAAGCAGGAATAATCATTACCACCAAAAATAGCAGTGTCCTTCAGGCCGGTTTTTTTAAATTCTGCGAACGCTGATATTCCAGCATTTGTGCTGAAATCGCCTTCATAGGACCAGACTAACTCTAAACCATTTGACTCGTGGACATGATTTAGAAATCCATTTTTTCGGAATAGTGCATCCGCTCGCCTGGTTGGACCTGATATATAACCAAATTTTTTATAGCCCCGTTCCTCGAAGTGCTTTGCCATCATATAGCCACCGCGGTAGGAATCAAAACAAACCGTATCAATTTTTGGATTTTTTGATGGTAGCAGAGATATAATTGGATATCGACCCACTTTTTCTTTTATTTTGAGATAATTGTTATCAGTCATTGATGGAAGAAATAGACAGATACCGCTATATTTTTTACTCAGGCTAATAATATCATCAACGGGGTTATCATTTTGTTTTTCAACATATGAAAAAACAATTTCGGAATCGGTATTGCCACTTGCCTCATAAAAACCATTTATTAAAGAAGAGTAAAATTCACCTTCAAATAGTTTCATAACCAGGGCTATAGATACTTTCCCGTTTTCACCAGCATTAGTAAAAAAGGGATACCCGAGCTTTCGCGCTGAAGCATAAATTTTTTCTTCGTTTGCCGAGTATCTCCTTTTTTTACGATTCAGTGTTCTTGAGACCGTAGCAATCGAAAGTCCTGTGTCATCAGATATGTGTTTTAAAGTCACACGCAATTTTTAGTTCCCTTATTTTGATAAAAAATAATCCGCTAAAGGTAAAGATTAAATAGAAGAAATGCAAAAAATTTACATAAAAGTGTAATTAATTATCAAATAAAGTAAAATTATTGCATTATTTTGCAAATATGCTTAGAATAGTACACCTTATCTATTAAATATTTGAAAACAAATCAAATTTGAAACTGTAAATCGGGAGTAAATACCATGAAAAAAATGATAACAAGTTCAATTCTACTACTGTTTCCCATATTATTATTTGGGCAAACGATAAACAATTTAGATGCAGACCCAGGAGCAGGATACTGGGGCCACGACATTTCTGAAAATGCTGATTCTACGCTAAGCTTCGTCAATGAGAGCTATGTTGCGGATCCGGTAGCAGAAGGATCTGGGGCTATGCAGCTTGAATATAGTGCTCATAATATTGAGGCATGGGGTGGCTATGCTAAAATTTTCCATATGCTCGGTGGCAGCGATGATGAGCCAGGATCACCTTTGGAAGGATCCTGGAAGCTGTCTCCGGTAGCAGGCGCACTGGGAGTTGGTCCAAGCCCAGGAGACTATTCCTGGTGGTCAAGTGATGAAGCTGTTGTAACCGATAGAGCGTGTTTATTTGATGATGAGTATGTTTTCAATGCGGATGGTTCATTTCAGAATGTTCAGGGTAGTGAGACCTGGCTTGAGACCTGGCAGACAGATGTAACAGCAGAAGGC
>JAKUOQ010000094.1 GCA_022450865.1 Nitrospinales bacterium
TCAAAAAACTTACGTTGGAAGTTATCTTTTTTTCTATTTTTTCGATCTTCTAGAAATTCTCTAAATTCATCATCTTCAATCCTTCCACCTTCTGCATTTTTCTTACGATCTTTAACGTCAAACTCCTCTAATATTTCCGTTTGAGCATAATCATCTTTCATAAAATTAGGATCATCAGCAAAGTCTCCAATTCCACGTCCTTCTGTAATCTCATCAAAATGTTTTCGCATTCCTATAGGATCTGCATTTCTTCTTAGATCATCTAGCGCCGTTGATGACATATTACTCATTTCTGATTTAGTTAGATCCATTTCATCCATTATTCTTTTATCCAATGTCTCTAAATACGCATTAGAATCAGAAACCTTCATTTTTTGTTCAATTTTTTTTAAAACCTTTTTCATACCCAAATCTTGTTGCACTCGTTTTAAGGCGCTATCATATATTTGCCTTTGGTAGGTTACGGGCATTTCATCAAAGGGTTCTTTCCCTAACTGTTCAGCTATAGAATCTGCAAGGGTATCCGCGTCATATTTATAATCGCCTGTCGCAGGTTTTTGATAAAAGACTTCCTCATAAGCTTTAGCAAGCACCTTATCTATTTTTTTCTGACGAAATAATCTTTGTTCCTCGAGCTCTTCAGGTTTTACATATTTATCTAATGCTCCTGAGTAATAATCACGTCTCATCTGTTCTTCATAAGCTTTGGCTTCTTTAACTGAGTCCTCAAGTTCAGCTACGGTACGACCGAAATCATACCAATCGAGTTCACCGCCATGATGTAAGTCTTGCATATAATCCTCTATTTCTTCCTCTGTGGGTGGTCTATCTTTATCTGATCTTTTGTATTTCTTCCAGGTTGAGATACTCTTACCCGTTTTTGGATCCCAGTTAATTTCTTCAACATCAACAAGATCTTCTAAAAGTTTTTGCGAAGTGTCTTGAGCACTTTCAACAAATCGTTGGGTATTAAGTCCGTGTAAATTTTCATTGAAAAGAGAGGTAATTCCTTCTGCCTTTTCTTTAGCTACTCTTATCATTTCTTTAAGTCGACCCTCTTCGCTTGGTTTAGGCTGACGACGATTAGCCACAATAAAATCAATAATTGAGTCACCTATTTTAAAAGGAGGTTTGGGCTGAGGAAAGTTAGGTCCTCCCGTTTTTTGAGGGGTCTTTTTATCTTTGTCTTTTTGACTTAGCGCAAAAATACCTGCTCCAGCTGTGGCAGTCGGTATTAATGGAAAACCTCCCACTCCTGAAAGCATTCCTTCTGAAGTATCAAATCCTGGATTTATATATTTCAAATCCATCGTTGTGCCATTGGCTAAACCAATTCTTCCGCCTGAGGCATGGTAAGTAGGGTTTTGAGGATCCCAGTTTTTTATATCCTTTAATTCTTCCGCTTTTCTTTTTCTTCTTTGTTTTTTTATTACCTCTAATATATCATCAAAAGCACCTTCCAATGGATCAAATACTAAATAACCATCAGCAAAACCAATTCTTCCGCCTTCGGCTTTGTCCTCTGTAGGAACTTGTCCTAAAATTTTTCTTTCTTCATCGGTTAAAGGTTGTCCTTGCATATGTTTTGTAAATATTTCTTCCCAACTTAAAGGCACTTCTCCCCCATTAGAGAAAGGATTTCTTGCTTTAGGTAGTTTTTGGTTGATGTAATCCATTAACGGCATTTCACTAGCGTGGTTATCTTTCCAGTCAGCCCAGGAGCCTCCATAGGAGAACGCGAACCCCGGATCACCGCCATACATCATTCCGATTCTTCCGCCTTCACCCAGCATTTCACCTAGGCCTCCTGCGGATTCCATAATTTCAATATTTAAATCTTTTTGTTTATCTTTATAAATCTTGATTAAAGCGTCATAAGATTCAGGCAGCAAACTCGATTTTAATTTTTTAATCGCCGCAATTCCTTTATCAATGTCTTTTTGTTTGCCCATTAGTAATATGTCCTATTTATAAGTTCACGCTTGGGCTCAACGTAGTCTTCTGGGTGAGTGACAAAACCACCCTGCCTGAAGCGCATAACGGCTTGAGTCATACTATCAACTAAGTCATCGTGGTCTCCGAAAGGAAACGCTGCACATTCCTCAATTACATCTTCCGCAAATTTAAATTCAGGTGCCCAAATCATTCCTGACTCAAACAACGGTGCAACCGAGTTTACTCTTACATGCTTATCATTTCCTTTGCTCGGTGTAAAGTTCATTACTGGGATATCCATCTTCCGTAATTCGTAAGTCAGGGGCAATCCTGAAGCCTTAGCTTCAATCAGGACGCTTTCAGGTTGCCAGTATTTATAATTTTCCAAAGCTTTCCGTCTAAGCTCAGGAAACTCATATCGTCCTTTAAGGGAGTCCAAAAGAATCAAATTAGCTCCACTATCCTCGGTAGGGTAAAAAACACCCCAAGTGGTAATGGCACTAAAGTCAGCTGTTTCCTTTTTCATGAAGGCGGTATCATAGGATTGTATGACATGGTAAAGCGGGGGAATCGTATCCGATTTCCATTTACGCCACCATTCCCTTTTTATAAGGGCTCCTTCTTCTGATGTGGGGTTCTGCATCCATTGTGCATTCCACTTAGCAACCGGTAGGGTTGCTTTGACTTTTTCCAACTCATCCTGGTTCCAATACTCCGGCCACACTGGTCCATGGTCCATGAGCGCTGGAAACTCGACCACGTCCCACTGATCACCCTTCACTTCTTTTTGATTTTTTAACAACATCGCAGTTAGATCTTTAGTTGACCACCTTGTCATTACGAGAACAATCGAAGCTCCAGGTTGAAGACGTTGTCTAGGTCCTGAGGTGTACCATTCATAGGCATTTTCTAAAGCCGACACTGACAGGGCATCTTGCTCTGAGTGTGGGTCGTCAATGATGAGTAGATCAGCACCCCGTCCAGTGATAGCACCACCGACCCCGGCCGCGAAGTACTCGCCGCCTTGTGCCGTTTCCCACCTCCCAGCAGCTTTACTATCTTCCTGTAATCTAGTTTTAAAAATTTTAGAATATTCTTCACTATCGATTAAGTGCTTGGCCTTACGACCGAACTTAATGGCGAGTTCTCCCGTGTGGGTTGCTTGAATGATCTTTAATTTTGGATTACGGCCCACCATCCATGCGGGTAGCAGATAGGAAGCAAATTCAGATTTTGTATGCCTAGGGGGCATATTCACGATTAAACGTTTTATTTCCCCTCGAGCCAATTTATTAAATTTTTTTGCAATGTGCCTGTGATGGGACCCTTCTATAAATTCAGGCCAAACGCACTTAACAAAGGAAAGAAAGTCATTCTTGGCAGAATTTTGAATTTTTTTTTCGGCATGCATCACTTGAAGTTGCTTGAATTGACGCCTTACATCCGAAGGTAATTTACTAATATCTATATTATTTAGGTTCATATGAAGGATTCTAACATGTTTTTAGCAGGGTTGACAGTCTAAATCAATGTATAAAGGGAAAGATTTTGGGACCCCTTTTAAAAAAAGGGGTGCGACGTCTTGCCTCTTAAAAAAATTTCAACTTGGGGTTGGTACCTCTATGAGATGCACTGCGCCGCGCGCAGCGCGGCTGCGACATATTGTCACATGTGACGGAAAAGCCCGCGAAGCGGGCGCCTGCGACATTTTGTCGCATTGACATTGCACCCCCGAAGGGGGTGCGACATCTTGTCACATTGACAGTTATTTACTTGACACAAATAAATCAAACGCTTTTTGTGCTTGTGCAATTGCGCCAGTTAAAAAACTAAAATCATTCTTTAAACATTTGATCCAGCTATTTAAATACTTCGCATGATTCGCTGGCATTTGTTTAGTAATATTAAAATGATTACTAAATAATACTGATCCAAGTTCCGCAATCAATTCTTCATAAGCATAAGACTTTTTACTGTCATCAAACTTATTTTTTCTATTCAATCTTTTTTCATGCATAGTTGAATGAGTTAGTTCATGAAATAAAGTTGAATAGTAATGTACAGTAGCATCAGATTCAATTGTGTCTTTGAAATTAGTTTTTAATTCCATGTTAATTAAATCTTTACTTGGTGCATAAAAACAACCACGCCCATCTGTATGCTGAATCGCAACTTGTGTAGCCTTTACAAATTTTTCAATTGCATCAATTGAATATTGTTTACCAGTTTTAAATTCAGTTTCAGTTTCTTTAAAACTTGAGTTAGTTAAATCAACTTGATCTATATTAAAAACAGTTGAATAACTTAACACACAACCCGATTGAACTTCTTTAGCTGGATCAACTTTAGATGTTTTAAATAAAGGTTTATAAAATACAACCATTGTACCCTTAGAACCTTTATTTACTTGAGCCTTAACACTTGCCCATTGTTTATAAGTTGCAAAAAGTGGCTTTGTATATTCTTTTTGCTTATGTGTATAATTAAGCATCAACCAATTTATACCCTTATACCCTCGTTGAGTTATTGCATTTTGTGGAAAACAAAAGCAAATGTTACTGAATGGAAAAGAAAATGTTGTTATTGGAAGTATGGATAATTTGTTCATTTGGTTGCACACAGAATACATAAGGTAAATAGGGGTGTAAAAT
>JAKUOQ010000095.1 GCA_022450865.1 Nitrospinales bacterium
TTGGCGATGATGATGTTAGGTGGGGTTCCAATGAGAGTCACAAGACCGCCCAGAATGGATGCAAAGGACATTGGCATCAGAATAACCGCAGGGGATCGCTTAGCTTTCGCAGAAGATTCAATCCCCACTGGCATCAAAAGGGCCAACGCGCCGACGTTGTTTATCACCGTGGAAAATACCGCAGAAACCCCTGAAAGCATGGCCACATGAAGAGAAACACGCTTGACCGTGAACATCAAACGACTCACGATCAAGTCCACCACGCCGGAATTCGCGAGGCCCCGGCTGAGGATAAGTACCATCGCAACGGTAATCGTTGCCGGGTGGGAAAAACCGGAAAAAGCATCCTGAACGGGAACCAGGCCTAGCAAAACGCACAGGATAAGCCCCATGAAAGCGACCACGTCATAACGTATCCTTCCCCACGCGAACAGAGCAAGAATACCGGCAAGAATTGAAAAAATCGCAACCTGTTCCTGGTTCATGATAGTTGAGTCCTTCTATAGGGATCAGGCTATTTAAAGTTTGCTAGAGTCTTCGGGGGCCTCTCTACTTGTCTGTCTCACACCTAGTGGACTTTCATCAATTCGACATCAAAAACTAAAGTGGCATTGGGTGGAATGCTATTGCCAGCACCACGTGCGCCATAACCCAAAGAGGATGGAATGATTAATGTACGTTGCCCTCCAACTTTCATGCCTTGTACGCCTTGATCCCAACCTTTGATGACCTGCCCTGCCCCTAGTTTAAATTTGAAGTTGCCCGGACGATCACGGGAACTATCAAACTTTTTTCCTTTATTCTCAAGGCAGCTAAGCACGCGTTTCAAACTAATGAAACGCGGGAGTTCACTACACTCTCTTGGAGCAGATTTATCAAACAGCCAACCCGTATAATGAACATTCACCTTATTACCTGCAATCGCTTCTTTTCCCGATCCAACTTTCACATCAATTTTAGTCAATGTTCCCTTGTCAGCACTCGCATGAGTCGCCATGGTAAGACCAAATATAAACATGCTTAAAACAAAAATATTTTTCATTCCTGACATTCTGACCTCAAAAAATAAATTTATTAATTTAAATATTATTATATCTGACTTCATCTATGCCACCCCAAACAAAAAATGGGCTACAGCCTAAACTGTAACCCATTGATTTAAATGGTGAGCCGTCTCGGGATCGAACCGAGGACCTAATGATTAAGAGTCATTTGCTCTGCCAGCTGAGCTAACGGCCCACCATATAATTAGGTAATTTTTTTAAAGAGTGTCTTATTTTAGCGAATCCTCTAACATCCCGCAAGGTGGCCTAACCCCCTAACACCCAGGCAAGGGCATGATACTGCATTGCGCTGATAGTTGCAGAAAATCCCCCCAGTATCAGTGACAAAAACAAAAAACGATAAGCTTTTTCCTTATCTTCACGCATTTCCACAATATCAATCAAAAATGCTACAAACATCAAGGCGAAAAATAGTAGTTTTGCAACATCTGGCAGAACATCTGCTTTTAGTGCCTCGGCTTGCTCGACCAGCATTTTTTCGTGCAGGAATCCGACTCCATAGAATCCCATCAGCAGGACTGTCCATATCTTGAGTAGTAATTCCCTGGTCTGTTCAATTTTATAACTGGCCATGGGGAACGCCCCTTCTTAACTCACTCATTTCTCTGCACCTTTAAAACCACCAAATCATCTAAACAGTTACATTAGCAAGCACATAAAGGTAGATATTTGAGGTTGGATTCAGGGATATTCTCCTCTACTGCACGTTATGGTATAATCTTACCTTAATAACGATAATCCCTTACATTTTCTTATTTAAAGGCCCGTGCTTTTGTGAACGGGTAATTCGGACAAATCATTAGGAAAAAGATTTTTCCAATTTATAACTTTTTAAAGAGGCAAGCAAATCATGGCAATCAGATTAGGAGACACCGCACCGGATTTTACAGCAGAAACTACCGAAGGTACCATCGAACTCCATAAATACCTTGGAGACGGATGGGGAATTTTGTTTTCACATCCTAAGGATTACACGCCGGTTTGCACAACCGAACTTGGTCGTGTTGCTAACTTAAAAAGCGAGTTCGATAAACGTAATGTAAAAGTTCTCGCGTTGAGCGTAGACCCCGTTGACTCGCATAAGGGCTGGGTCAATGATATCAATGAAACTCAAAGTTGCTCCGTAAATTATCCCATCATTGCCGATCCCGACAAAAAAATTGCGGAAATGTATGACATGATCCACCCCAATGCTTTAAACAACCTGACGGTTCGTTCTGTGTTTGTCATTGCCCCGGATAAAACAGTAAAACTCACAATCACTTACCCCGCTTCCACCGGAAGAAATTTTGATGAGATCCTGCGCGTTATCGATTCTCTTCAACTCACCGCCAATTACCAGGTTGCAACACCGGTTGATTGGAAACATGGCGATGACTGTGTTGTGGTACCGGCAATCAAAACAGAAGATATCCCGGCAAAATTTCCGAAAGGACATAAGGTCATTAAACCTTATTTGCGCACGACACCACAGCCGGACTTATAAAATTTTATCCAAAGCCTGTGCGGGCAGCGAACTGCTGCTTGCATCAGGCTTTCTTTTTTGCTTATACCAATATGGAACAAAAAAAAGCCTTAGGCCAGATTTCCTCTCTCATTAAGTTATTGACTGATCGGGATGAGTTTGTGAGGAACCGAGTTCGCGATCAACTGGTCGAATTGGGTGAAGATGCCCTGCCCTTCCTTGAAATGGCAACCCGCGGCGAAGACGAATCATTGCGCATTCAGGCTCATCTCGTTATCCAGAATATCCTGCCACATAAGCTTGCTGAAAAGTTCAGGTCACTGGCGAAGAAAGGTCTGAGTCAAGATATTGATCTTGAAGCCGGGATGATGCTCATCATGGAATTTGGTTATCCGGAATCCGACCCTGAAGAGTGCCGCCAAAAGCTTGATGACCTGGCACAAGAACTCGGAGGGGTTTTATCTGCTAATACTGAGCCACAACAAATTGTCACTGCTTTTACACATTTTCTTTTCCAGAAAAATGGATTTAAAGGCAATAAAGATAACTACCATAACCCGGACAACAGCTTCATCAATAAAGTTTTGGAAAATCATACGGGTTTACCCATCACCCTTTCAGCCCTATGTGTTCTATTGGCAAAACGATTGAACCTTCCCATCGTGGGTGTGGGGATGCCTGGGCATTATATTGTGAAGTACAGTCTACCTTTAGAACCGATCTACTTTGACCCTTTCCATCAAGGTCGTCTTTTGACAAAAAAAGAATGCGTTAAAATAGTTGAGCAATTCGGCCATCAATTTGAAGAACACTTTTTATCGCAGTCAACACAACGTGAAACACTTGTACGCATGCTCAATAATCTAAGACAAGTTTATTTAAATTCCAACGAAACTAAAAAGGCGGAAACACTGACTGAATATATAAAAATTCTATTGAATCCATCCAGAAACCAGCCTTCGGAAAGAATGCACTAAGTAAATTCACCCATGCCAAAATTCGTTCTCATAACAGGGGCTGGAACAGGTATCGGCCAATCTATCGCGCTAACTCTGGCAGACCAAGGGTTCTCGTTGATTCTCTGTGGACGCAATCTAGAAAATCTCGAAGAAACAAAAACACAACTGAAAAACCCAGAGAATCATTCGACCCATTCCTGTGACATAAGAAAAATCGGTGATGTGCAATCCTGCTTAAATAAAACTAATACGGAATCTCTATATGGCCTAGTAGCCAATGCAGGAATCGGAGGTGAAAATACTTTCGGAGAAAAAGACCGCTGGAGAGAAATAATAGAAACTAATCTGACGGGAACTTACCAAACAGTGCAAGAATGTCTGCCCTATCTAAAAAACGATGCTGCGCCATATAAAAAGGTGGTGATCCTTTCATCTATTTTAGCAAGGTTAGGAGTACCTGGTTACTCTGCCTATTGTGCTTCTAAAGCGGGGTTACTCGGCCTCACCCGCTCTCTTGCTGCCGAACACAGCGGCGATAAAATTTTGATCAATGCGCTTTGTCCCGGTTGGGTCGATACAAAAATGGCCAGGGAAGGAATTGAGGGGTTTGCTGAAGCTTTAAATATCACTAAAGAGCAAGCATATCAGGAAGCAATGAAACCCGTACCCTTAGGTAAAATGTCGGAGCCCGAAGAAATAGCACAATTCGTGGGCTACCTGTTATCCGAAAAACAAACCTCTCTGACTGGACAAACGATTGACATCAATAATGGTGCCCTCATGCCCTAATCAGGGTATCTTTTAGAAAAGCCTTTCGCCGCTGGAATTCTTCTCAAATTATCTATCAAAATAGCAGCGCCGCTATAGCATTAATTCGGGGACAAGGCTGTTGTCGTGGGCCTCGGGATTGTTTTTAACGTAGAGTTGCGGCAGATCACTAGTGCCGAATTTGGTGATATAGAGGAAAACATGTTCACGGGCATTGATGCGTAACGCCCAAGGGCCGAAATCTTCCTGATAAAATCTTTCATAGCGCGACATCGCTTCCTCGGTGGTCTGCCCTGACTCTGGAGTGTAGTAATAATCAAGAGCGAGGTCATGTTCAGGATTAACCTTTACATCGATCTTATATTCATCCGCCTGAAACATCACGGGTGCATTTTTATAGAGAACGAAGAAATACATCTCAACCGATGGTATCTGGTGCTGGTTCTCGATCAAGAATCGTCTTGTATCCTCGGCTTCTTCTTCCGTTTCACTGGGGAAACCGTAAAAGCACATGACATGACTCCATATCCCTACCCGTTTGGCCTGCTCCAGATTGATCTTTGCTGCTTTGATGTCCGTATCTTTTTTAACCAGTTTAATAATGCGCTCATTTGCTGATTCCAATCCGTA
>JAKUOQ010000096.1 GCA_022450865.1 Nitrospinales bacterium
ATAATGACAGCGCTCCGAACTTCATATGTTTCTCCATTTCTAGTATTCTGGAGTTGTGTTTGCCATTCACCTTGCGCATTACAGATGCTGCCCAATGATTCCATGTAATTGACTGCGGTGCAGTTATAGTTAATGGCAGAACGTATAAAATTGAAAACAAAGCGTGCGTCATTGTCGTAGAGAAACGCATCAGAATATTCAAAGCCGCCGATACTGTGATCGGTGTTGACCGTGGACTCGTCGTCATTGATTTGTTGCGGAGTCAAAAAACGTGGGGAACGTGTAAAAAAATTACCTATTGCCCAATAAAGCAAGGCTCCGCAATAAAGCAAAAATGGTGAAAAACGGAATCCTTTGTCCAGATTGGTAAAAAATCGGATCTCCCGGATGGACGAAGGGTAAGAACGGAGAAGATGGTTGCGTGACATGCAGAGTTGTCGCACCAAGGGAAATTCGTAAGTTTCCATATATTTGATACCACCCCAGACGAGATTAGAGGAATTTTGGCTGGTGAAACTGGCAAAATCACCTTTGTCAACCAAAGCCACTTTAGCACCTCGTGCGGCAAGGGCCGTTGCGGCAGCTGCACCGTTAATGCCTCCACCGATGATCAGGACATCGAAGGTTTTATCAGCTATTCTTTCAATATTGTTATCTCTCAGGTTCATAAAATATTTCAAAAAGATTACTAAGCCTAAAAATTTTAATGGAAGAATAGCTGATTTTTAAACAATTTTTGCACCTCCACTAACAAATAATTTTACAAAAAACACGACTTATGAAGGAATTTATAATTTTTTCAAACCCACTTAAACACTGCAATGGCATAGACTATTGAGAGTACAAAAGCACCCCAAATTGAAATATCTAACAGCCCAAGCCAAGCGATGTGAATGAAACCACTGCCCAAGAGAGATATGAATAAACGATCACCACGTGTTGTATCTAATGGTAGGAAAGCTTTAGTTGATGGAAGTCTTTTCGAGGTATTTCACAGCCTGATCCGGAAAGTCGGTAAAAATTCCATCTACTTGCACCACATTAAAAAAAATATGCAGCAGATCTTCAAACGTTTCGACATAATCAGGCAACCGATCCTCCCGCATGGTGTAAGGGTGAACTTTGAGATTGAGTTGATGCGCTATGCTGACTATTCCAGTTAATTTTAAATCCCCTGCCAAGTTTTTCCCGGTCACTACATGATTCATCCAGGGACCAATGCCATCAGCATATCCTACCACTTCTTTCAGTCCTGTCTTTGTTTTTAAATAATCAAAATCAGTTGCAGAGAGGCGCCAACGGTTTTCTCCAATCAACTGTACCAGTTTGAGTCTGGTTTTGTGTTTATGTCGCAAAGTTTTTAAAACTTCTGCGTCAAAAGACTGAATCCATATAGGATCTGAGGCTTCAAGATAATCATATCGTTCTAGGATAGCCAATAGTTCAGCTGCAGGATCCAGATTGTACTGACGATGAATCTCTGCACCTTTGATTTCAATATATAAACCCATTATACGACCATGACTTTTTTTCAACCCATTCACGAGTTTAAGAATCTCTTCAAGAGTGGGGACCTCAAATAATGATGATTCATAGGGGAATCGCCCTATGAACGCGGGGCCTGATCCTCTTTTATTTGAACGTTCATGAACTCTTAGTCTTTTGACTTCTGCTAAACTGAATTCCATTGAGAGGTGCTTCCCATTAGTACCTGAGCGATCCGGGAATATTTCATCCACATTTGTAGTCGCATTAAGTGTCAGGTCATGCATGACAATCAGATGTCCATCACTAGTCATAACCACATCCAATTCTAGAAAATCAGCCTTCATCGCGAAGGCTAACACAGCGCCTTCAAGGGTGTGCTCAGGAACGTATCCTGAAGCCCCACGATGTGCTATTACCAATTTTTCCTGAGATGCAAAGGTGTTAGAAGGGATTGTTAAATAAAGAATAACGAACCCACAAAGTATAAGAACTAATAGAAATCTTTTATGGAACATGATGAAAAAGTGCCCAGTCAAAACTAAGTCTAACCTAAGGTTCAAAACGTAGTGATTCCTTTTTAAATATTTAACTATTTAGATTTTTGTCGGTACGCAAGGTCTGTGAGAACTGAACGAGAATTAGAACTGTTCCAGAGAATAGAGATAAAATATTATAAAATACTAATTCAAAAGACTTCTATTGCAATTTTATTCCATAAAAATAAACATGAACTATAATTAATTTACTATCCTTTTACCAGTGTCTCGGCTGAAAAGGTGAATAGCCTCGGGAGAAATACTAAAACTCATTTCAGAGAGCCTATCCTTTGGGCTCAATAAACCCTGAACCACTGAGACAATCTTGGTATCTGAATTGTTTAAAGTACCATGTAATATAGTACTTGCACCTATCGGTTCAAACAATTTAACGTTCATAACAATTTTACCTTTTTTGTCTGGTTTAAGGTCTTCTGGCCTCAAACCAACCAAAACATCTCCAATAGATTGAGTTAAACATTTAAGTGAAGTACCATTCTCAAGTTTTAGACTTTGTTTGTCAGAGACTGCTTTGATTATATTCATCGCAGGACTGCCAATAAATTGTGCAGCAAAAACTGTTTCTGGTTTTTGAAAAACGTCCATAGGAGAGCCAATTTGCTCAGCCACGCCCTCATTCATAACCACCATTCGGTCTGCCAATGTCATTGCCTCAATTTGATCATGTGTTACAAACAAAGAAGTTGTACCCAATCTCTGTTGCAATGATTTAATTTCAAGACGCATTTGAATTCTTAGTTTGGCATCCAGGTTTGATAGTGGCTCATCAAATAAAAATACCATTGGTTGTCTTACTATTGCACGCCCCATAGCAACTCTCTGTCTCTGCCCACCAGATAGTTCTCGAGGTTTTCGGTCTAGTAAACCATCAAGTTCCAACATGATGGCTCCTTGCCTAACTCTTTCGGCAATTTCAGACTTTGGTAAACCAGCTATTTTTAGTCCATAAGCCATATTATTAAAAACACTCATGTGAGGATACAGAGCATAATTCTGGAACACCATAGCAATATTTCTGTCCATGGGCTCCTTGTCATTCACTTTTAGATTATCAATCAGGATATCTCCATCTGTAACATTTTCCAACCCTGCTATCATGCGCAATAACGTAGATTTTCCACATCCTGATGGTCCAACTATGACAATGAATTCGCCATCCTTTACTTCCATGTCAATTCCATGGATGACTTTAACCTTACCAAAAGATTTATGAATGTTTTTTAGAGTCAAACCTGCCATAATTTCATTTGTCGCTATCGGTTAGCCCACGAATAAAAAGTTTTTGCATAGAAACAACCACTATAATTGGAGGCAACATTGCCATCATAGAAGCTGCCATGACTACTGGCCATGGTGTCACATCATCTTGACCACCTATCATTTGTTCTACTCCCATAATAATTGTATTCATAGATGGATCAGTAGTCATTAGTAATGGCCAAAGGAACTGGTTCCAGCCATATATGAACATTATTAAAAAAAGAGCCGCAATGTTTGTACGGCTGATAGGAATTAAAATATCAATGAAAAACCGCATAGGTCTAGCACCATCAATCCTAGCTGCTTCAACAATTTCATCAGGTACAGTCATAAAAAATTGTCGAAAAAGAAAAGTTGCTGTAGCAGATGCTATCAATGGAAATATCAATCCAGAATAGGTATTCAGCATACCAAAACTAGCAACAACTTCGTAAGTGGGAAGAATCCTAACTTCAACTGGTAGCATTAAAGTAAGAAATATTAACCAGAAAAAAAATTTTCGTGCTGGAAATCTAAAATAGACGATCGCAAACGCCGAAGTAAATGATATAACTATTTTCCCCACAGCAATGCCAATTGCAACAGTAACGGTATTCAATAACATTCTGGCAACTGAGGCAGAAGTTTGGCCACTGTCCCCTTCTATTAAAGCCCTCCCATAATTGACGAAGAACTGATCACCAGGCCATAATGGCATGGGTGGATGAATCACCTCCTGATTTGTAACGGTAGAAGCTACAAAAGCTAACCAGAGAGGAAAAAATAATACCAACACTCCAGAAGAAAGACCAACATGAGTTAGCCAGTAACTTATCCCTCTTTTTTCAACCATTCCTGACATCAGTAATGAACTCTTTTCTCTACAAATTTGAATTGTAAAATTGTTAAAAAGCCAACGATAATTAGCAAAATAACTGACTGAGCAGCAGATGATCCAAGATCAAGACCCACAAAACCATCTGAATAAACTTTATAAACAAGTATTGTTGTCGACTGTCCCGGTCCACCTTTAGTTATAGTATGAATGACACCGAAAGTATCAAAAAATGCATATACAACATTCATCACAACCAAGAAGAATGTCGTTGGTGACAAAAGCGGGAATACTATAGTCCAAAAACGCCTCCAGAAACGAGCTCCATCGATCGCTGCTGCCTCAATAATTGTGCTAGGAATAGCTTGTAAACCTGCCAGAAAAAACAAAAAATTATAACTCACCCTGCTCCATGTAGACACTGCGACAACCAATCCCATTGCTTCATTGTGATTTAAGAGATGGTTCCAATCATAGCCAAGTAAACCAAGGTACCATGAAATTAGACCAGTCCGAGTATCAAATAAAAACATCCAAAGAATACCTGCTATAGCAGGTGCAACTGCATATGGCCAGATCAATAATGTTTGATAGATCCCAGCTCCCTTTATCAAGCGGTCTGCAAGAACCGCAAGATAGAGTGCAATCCCCATCGAAAATAATGTGACCAGCGAAGAAAAAATAGCAGTGGTATAAAAACTTTCTTTGTAATAGGGATCTGAAAATAGGAAATCA
>JAKUOQ010000097.1 GCA_022450865.1 Nitrospinales bacterium
AATCTTGTTATAGATTCTCCTACTTCTATAAAATCCTGTAGGCTTAATTCTTATGACGACCATAGATTATTCATGGCATTCTCACTAATTGGTTTATATTCTGAAGGAATCGAAGTAGTTGGCCGAAAAAGTATTGACGTTTCTTACCCTGATTTCATAGACGATATCAACTCACTTTCAGGAAAAATGGTGATTAATTAATGACTTGGAGTACTTTGGGTGAAAGATTTGCACTTACTGTTTTTGGCGAAAGCCATGGACATTCAATTGGATGTGTTATTAGCGGATGCCCTGCTGGCGTTTCTATTACTGCTAAAGAAATACAAAAAGAACTTGATTTAAGAAAACCAGGTACTTCTAAACTCACAACTCAACGAAAGGAACAAGATAAAGTAGAAATACTGTCTGGAATTTTTAATGATCGTACAACTGGATCTCCAATATGCATGACAATTAAAAATAAAGATACTCGATCTGAAGATTATGCTAATATTATGAAAGCACCCCGTCCAGGACACGCTGATTTCACTGCCTGGGAAAAATACGGAGGATTCAATGATTATCGTGGAGGAGGCCATTTTTCTGCTCGTCTTACTGCCAGTTTTGTGATGGGAGGTGTAATAGCTAAAAAACTACTCAAAACAAGTTTCAATACTGATATTGTTGCTTATGTTAAAGAAATAGGAAAGATTAAATCCTCATCTGACTTTAAATCTGCTAAAAAAAATCGATATTCTACTGATGTTAGGTGTCCTGATCCAGTAATTGCAAAAAAAATGTCCAATGCAATACTAAAAGCCCGAAAATCAGGCGATAGTCTTGGAGGAATTATTGAATGCCAGATAATCAATACGCCTGTTGGTTTAGGAGAACCAATTTTTTCTGCACTGGATTCTGATATTAGTAGGGCGATGTTTTCTATTCCTGCTGTAAAAGGCGTGGAATTTGGTAAAGGATTCGAATCTGCTAAACTCTTTGGTTCAGAGAATAATGACCAATATTCTGTTTCTAGGAAAAAAGTATCTACACGAACAAATAATTCCGGCGGTATATTGGGAGGTATTTCAAATGGCATGCCTATTGAATTTAGATTGGCATTTAAACCTCCTTCTTCAATCTTGAAGAAGCAGTCTTCCTTTAATCTAAAGTCTAAAAAATCTGAAACTTTGGTTGTTAAAGGAAGACACGATCCCTGTGTATTACCTCGTGCAGTTCCGATAGTTGAAAGTGTTGCTGCCTTGGTTCTTGCAGATCATGGTTTACGTTCTGGTAAAATTGATCCAATTATTAGATAGTGATTAACTTGGACGATAAGAAAAAACTTCAGAAATCAAGAGATTCAATTGAGAAAATTACTGTTGAAATTCTTGATTTACTATCTAAACGCCTTGAATTAGGCAGAGAAGTCGCAGTTTTAAAAAACAATCTCAATATGCCATTGGTCGACCCTGCCCAAGAACGCAAACTATTCAAGTCTATTCAAAAAGAATCCGAATCCCTCAATCTTAATAAAAATTTTAGTAAAAAGCTTTTAAAATTAATTATTGAAGAAACAATTTCCAGAGAACAGGACCATTTGAAACAATTCCGAATTAAACAAACGAAGAGCGTTGGAATTATTGGGGCTAGCGGAAATATGGGTAAATGGTTTACCGAATATTTTTCTGAAAACGGATATTCTGTAGGACTTTATAGCAGAAAATTAAAAAAGAAAAAAAACTCAAAATCAAAAATCTTCAAATCAATTCGAGACTGTGTAATTCATTCTGATATTATAATAATCAGCGTTCCTATTGAAACAACTAATGAGGTTATTGACCAGGTTGTAAAATATTCTGATAATACTAAACTCGTTATGGAAATCTCTTCAATGAAAAAACAAATAGTTTCTAATATGAAAAAATTCTCAAATAAATCTCAGTTAATGAGTATTCATCCTCTATTCGGTCCAGGTGCAAATATATTCAAACCTCAAAAATTCATTCTTGTTCCAATAAAATCTATTCAATCTGAAAAAAAACTCTTTTCATCACTGTTCCCTAATTCTAAATTAGTCGTCTGTAATGCCAATCAACATGATAAATCCATGGCCTATATTATTTCTCTTGTATACTTCCTCAATTTGTCATTTGTTCTGTCTCTTAATAAAATCCCTAACCTCAAAGATATTTCCGGAACATCATTTACAATACAGTATCTTCTTGCATCTGGTATATTTCATGACACACCTGAGGTGATTTCTTCCTTGCAAATTAGTAACGAGCAATTTTCCGACGTACTTGAAGACTTTATGATTAATATCAAATCTATTGAACGTATTATTTCTAAACATGATAGTGACGAATTCATAAAAATTATTAAAAAAGCAAAAAAACAGATTCTTTCCAACAAAAAATCTTATGACGATTTATACCAACTCGTAAATAGTATTGATTCTCTGTAATTACAAATCTTTATATCCTTAATAACCGTAAATAATTTTCTGCGTTTCGCTTGGCGGCGTTGTAGTTGAGTTACGCATTGAATTGCTAACGCTATGATATTACGACCTCCAGATTCGCAAACAAAAAATGACGATTCGATCTAATTTGAATCTGATATCATATGCTATCTTGTTTTAGAAATTAAAACTGTACTCCCAATGTATCCGGTTGATCCTGCCGGACCCGACTGCTATCGGATAGAGATTAAGCCATGCGAGTCGAACATTTCTCAACTATGTGAGAAGTGTGGCATACGGCTCAGTAACACGTGGTCAACCTACCCTAAAGACATGAATAACCCCGGGAAACTGGGATTAATATATGATAGGTCATTTTTCCTGGAATCGGTTTATGACTTAAAGGATTGTTAAGCATGTTTGATTAATTGCTTTAGGATGGGACTGCGACCGATCAGGTTGTTGGTGGGGTAATGGCCTACCAAGCCTATAACCGGTGCGGGCTTTGAGAGAAGGAGCCCGGAGATGGACACTGAGAAAAGGGTCCAGGCCCTACGGGGCGCAGCAGGCGCGAAAACTTTGCAATGTGCGAAAGCACGACAAGGTTAATCCGAGTGCAACATGCTGAATGTAGCTTTTGGTAAATGTAAATAGTTTATTGAATAAGGGGAGGGAAAGTCTGGTGTCAGCCGCCGCGGTAATACCAGCTCCCCGAGTGGTCGGGACGATTATTGGGCCTAAAGCATCCGTAGCCCGTTCTGTAGGTCTTATGTTAAAATCAATTGCTCAACAATTGAACTGCATGAGATACCACAAAACTAGGAGGCGGGAGAGGTGGACGGTACTCCACGGGTAGGGGTAAAATCCTCTGAACCGTGGAAGACCACCAGTGGCGAAGGCGGTCCACCAGAACGCGCTCGACGGTGAGGGATGAAAGCTGGGGTAGCGAACCGGATTAGATACCCGGGTAGTCCCAGCTGTAAACGATGCAAGCTAGGTGATGCATCAGCCACGTGTTGATGCAGTGCCGCAGGGAAGCCGTTAAGCTTGCCGCCTGGGGAGTACGGTCGCAAGGCTGAAACTTAAAGGAATTGGCGGGGGAGCACCACAAGGGGTGAAGCCTGCGGTTCAATTGGAGTCAACGCCGGGAACCTTACCAGGAGAGACAGCAGAGTGAAGGTCAAGCTGAAGACTTTACCAGACAAGCTGAGAGGAGGCGCATGGCCGTCGACAGCTCGTGCCGTGAGGCGTCCTGTTAAGTCAGGCAACGAGCGAGACCCTTGCCATTAATTGCTTCCATCGATCGAAAGGTTGGCGGAGCTAGTTAATGGGACTGCCGTTGATAAAACGGAGGAAGGAAGGGGCCACGGCAGGTCAGTATGCCCCGAAACTCTTGGGCCACACGCGGGCTGCAATGGTAGGCACAATAGGTACCGAATTCGAGAGAATGAGGCAATCCCAAAATCCTACCCCAGTTGTGATTGAGGGCTGCAACTCGCCCTCATGAATCTGGAATCCCTAGTAACCGCGTGTCAACATCGCGCGGTGAATACGTCCCTGCTCCTTGCACACACCGCCCGTCGCTTCACCCGAGTTGGGTTTGGGGGAGATAGTGTCTTATTGACATTATCGAACCTAGGTTCGACAAGGGGGGAGAAGTCGTAACAAGGTGGCCGTAGGGGAACCTGTGGCCGGATCACCTCCTTAGAATAAAATAGTGATAGGGAGTGCAGTTTAACTAAAAATTTCAAGATGGCATATTTAGATGCAACTCTTCAAAGAACTTGAAGAGTGAAGGACGTAGTGTTTAACACAATTATCGTCGTGTAATGGTTGCGTATAGCGTATAGAGATGATCATAAACTACGCGTAGACGCTATTTGGTGGATTGATTGGCTTAAGTGGCTATGAAGGGCGTGCCAAGCTACGATAAGCCTCGGGGAGGTGCATGGAACCTTCGATCCGAGGATACCCGAATGGGACTTCCTTTTAAAAATTCTTCTTGGATTTTTAAAGTTCCAATTTATTGGAACGCGAAACCTTTGGAATGAAACATCTGAGTAAAAGGGCGAAAAGAAATCAATTGAGATCCCCTCACTAGCAGCGAGCGAAATGGGGATAGTCCAAACCGAATCTCTAATGGTAACATTAGAGAGATGTGGTGTTTGTGCATTAACGCATACCTTTCAGTACTAGTTGAAGTAATCTGGAAAGATTCAACATAGAGGGTGATATTCCCGTAGACAACGTACATGGGAAGGTTAATGTTTTTGTTACCGAGTAACTGGCCTTGACAGTGGCTAGTGAATATGGGGGAAAGCAGCCTCCAAGACTAAATACAACTTAAGACCGATAGTGAAT
>JAKUOQ010000098.1 GCA_022450865.1 Nitrospinales bacterium
ATCTCCATAGTAACCTTGAAGCCCTAAATCAATTTGAGAAAGAGATTTCTTCTATCTCTTATGATCGTTTGATCTGCCTGGGAGATATTGTGGGTTATGGCGCTGAACCTAACGCTTGTGTTGATTGGGTAAGAAGAAATGTAGATTTCACCCTCGCTGGGAATCATGATCTCGCTGTGGTTAATAAAACCAATTATTCCTATTTCAATAAATATGCCATAGAAGCATGTGTTTGGACTCAAAAAATGTTGACAGTTGAAAATAGAAAGTTTCTCGAATCGTTACCGTTGGATAGGGAAGAAGATGGTATTTACTGGGTTCATGCTTCTCCATTTCAGCCTAAGAGATGGCACTATATTTATAATAAAAGAGGGGCCGAAAAGCATTTCCTGAATTTTGATGTTCCTCTTTGTTTTGTTGGCCATTCGCATAAACCCATTATTCTTGAACAAAACCCCAAGGGGGAGATCAACGATTATGTATCGGATCTTTGGGCTGTCGATCCTAAAAATCGCTATATTTTTAATGATGGAAGTCTAGGGCAGCCACGCGACGGTAATCCTAAACCAACATATATATTTTATGATTCCGATGAACGCACGGTAGAGTTTAAAAGGTTTGATTATGACCTTTCCAAAACCCAAAAAAATATTATTGAAAACGGGCTTCCTGCTTATCTCGCTGATCGTCTTTCTTTAGGAAAATAGTAGAAAACGGATCTTAAATTAGATTCCGGAGGGTTGCTAAATTTTCCGTTAATTCAAAAAAGCTCTATTGACCCATTAATTTGGAAATGCTATATTTAAATGGTTTAACTTCAATAAAATTAATAACTTAGGGATTTCCCTTACTTTAATTTTCAGGCGAAATGGTTGTTATGCGTTTTCTAATTGCAAAGATTTGTAAGATATTAGTTGTTTTTGGATTTTTATTAATCCAAGCAAATCATGTTGCTGCTTCTCCAGGTGATCTGTATTTCCACGCGCAAAAATCTTATTACAAGCTTATGGCTTCTGATGAAAAGCAGAAATTCAGGCATCATTGGATGAAAACTATAAAAATGTTTTCAAAGGTGATGGACCGTTATCCAAAAAGCAATGAAGCCTATAAGGCAGAGTACACAACTGGAAAATTATTTGAGGGGCTAAACGCAGTATCTAAAAATTCAAAGGATTTGGATCAGGCGATGCATCATTACAGTAATGTTTCAACAAATTACTCGTTTGTAAACCTAACGGATGATGCCTTGTTCCGGGTTGCGGAGATATATCTGGCAAGAAGAAAATTTGCATTAGCTTCTGAAAAATATAAGGAAGTTTCTAAAAAATACCCTGAAGGTGATCAAGTAAAAAAAGCACAGGAAAAATACAAAAGCATAAAGGTCGCTGCAAAAAAAAGATATGTGAATCTTACCTCAGTCGCTAGACCAAAAATACCAACTTCAAAACCTCCTAAACCTAAAACCTATAAAAAACTTGTTATTGCCAAGCCGTTAATCAAATCAGTAAAGAAAGTTGCAAGGGAAACGGTTAAAAAGACCCCTCTCTATAGAAAGCATGCGAAAATCAAAGATGGGTTCGGGAGAGGTTATTTGTTCACTCCAAGAGGTTCAAGAGACAATCAAATTGATTCCCCTTTAATTGTAGTAGATGCCGGTCATGGGGGTAAAGATCATGGGGCTAAGAGTGTTTCGGGGATCAAGGAAAAGGATGTCAATATAAAGATCGCCAAACATGTCAAAGCTATTCTTGTAAACCGATATAAGTATTCGGTGGTGATGACGAGGAAAGACGATACATTTATTTCTCTGAAAGATAGAAGTAAAATTTCAAACAAGCGTAATGCAGATCTTTTTGTTTCAATTCATGCTAATGCAGCAAAAAGAAAATCGGCTCATGGTATAGAGACTTATTTTCTTGGTACGTCACACAATAAGCAAGCTCTCGAAACAGCAGCTCGTGAAAATAGAGGGCTAGTAAAATCTGTGAAGGATGATCGAGTACAACAGATTCTTGCTAGTTTAATCACAACCACCAAGATTAATGATTCATCTAGGTTGGCTAGTCGTGTACAAGAGAACCTTTGCCGGTCCTCCAAAAAGGTAAATCGTAATTTAAAAAACCTTGGTGTTAAAGAAGGACCTTTTTATGTTCTTCATGGAGCCGATATGCCCAGTATTCTCGTCGAAGTTGGTTTTTTAACCAACCAGAAGGAAGCAAAAATGCTTTCGCAGCCTCAATATATTTATAGGCTAGCGTCTTCTATTGCAGAAGGAATACATAAATACCTGCTGCAGGACAAGGGCTCATCCATCTAACTCAGAATGTCATCTCCTATTATTGCTATCGTTGGTAGAGCAAACGTTGGCAAGTCTACCATTTTCAATAAACTTACTCACAGTCGATCTGCGATTGTCAATGATACTCCCGGGGTCACCCGTGATCGAATTTATGGTTCAGCCGATTTTGGAAACCGATCTGCGATTATCGTAGATACTGGAGGGGTCGATGTTGATCAGAGTAACCCGATTGAACTTCAGGTTATTGAGCAGGGGAAATGGGCAAGAAATGAAGCGGACTGTGTCATAGTGGTTGTGGATAATCGTGCGGGACTTACCCCTCATGACAGAGAGATGGTCGACGAGATCCGTAAATCTGGAAAACCTTTTGTGGTCGCAATAAATAAAATAGATTCTCCTTCTCAACATTACATTCTTCCTGAGTTCAATGGATTGGGTGTAAAAAATATGTTACCAGTTTCTGCAGAGCATGGTCATGGACTCTATGAATTAATCGAGGCGGTTTCAACTCTTCTCCCCGATATTATTGAACCAGAGTTAGAGAGCAAGGCGATACGAATTGCAGTAATTGGAAAACCCAATGTTGGAAAATCGTCTTTAATAAATAAACTTTTAGGTTCTGAGCGCTGTATTGTTTCAAATATTCCAGGAACAACCCGGGATTCGACTGACACATTACTGAAGGCTAATGACCAAGACTTTGTATTGGTCGATACAGCAGGTATTCGTAGGAAAGGGAAAACTAAACAGATTTTAGATAAATTTAGCGTGATCATGGCGCTAAAGGCCCTTGATCGCTGTGATGTGGCCATCTTATTGCTGGATGCAATGGAGAATGTCACAGATCAGGATGCTACGATTGCTGGCTATGCCTTGGAAAGAGGAAAGGGTTGTCTCGTTATTGGAAACAAATGGGATTTGATGCGGGAAAAAGAAATCACTTTTGAAAATTTTAAGGAAAGGGTTCACCACAAACTCAAGTTCTTAGATTTTGCTCCCATTTTAACGGTATCTGCAAAATCTGGGATGCGTTTGGATAAAATTTTGCCAGAAGTGGAAAAAGTATTTGCAGAATATTCTAGGAAAATTTCGACTGGTTCCTTGAATGATTGTTTTGAAAAGGCAATTCAACGAAACCCCATGAGTAGTTACCGCGGAAAATTCTTAAAAATGTTTTATGCCACACAGATTAAAAATAAACCTCCTACTATAAAATGCTATTTAAATTTTCCTGAAGGTATCCATTTTTCTTACCGTCGGTATTTAATAAACAGTATTAGAAAATCATTTGGCTTGATGGGTACTCCGATCCGTTTGATTTTATCTGGAAAAAAAGAGGGCTCCTAACTTTTGGAGATTATTTTTGGGTAAAGAAATCTGACTTTTCCCAGATAAGGGTTTAATTGGGAATATTTGCTTTAAACTCAATTAAATTAATTATGTAAGCCAATAGATTACAATTTCTTGGATTCACTTTCTCGGAAAATTTTCCTAAGTCCCTAAAATTAATCAGTTTTTTTATGTTCCTCTAACTCATAAAACTTTGACTTTTGCCTGGAAGTTTGGAATGGTTAAGGTTCTTAAACTTATTAGATTCAGATTTTTTGTGGTGTTTTTATTCCTGACGAAAAGGTTGGAACATTTACCAAACGAGGAAATATGAAACAATACAAACTTCAGGATATCCGAAATATAGGTTTTGTGGGACATGGTGGATCAGGTAAAACTTCTTTAGCAGAGTCAGTTTTATATTTAACGGGCGTATCAGAACGTTTGGGTAAAGTTGGCGATAGCTCTTCGATAATGGATTATGACCCGGCTGAAATTAAGCGCGGGCATTCAATAAATTCCTCCTTAGCATTTTTCGAGTTTAATTCTACAAAGATCAACCTTCTTGATACTCCTGGGAGTAACAACTTCATTGGAGACACCCCTGCGGCTTTAAGGGTAATTGATGGATTAGTATTTGTAATAAGTGCTACCGAAGGGGTGCAATTTTATACTGAAAAAATATGGAAATGGGCTGATGAATTAGATCTCCCGCGAATCATTTTTTTGAATAAAATGGATCACGAGCGTGCCAATACAGGCCCAGTGATAGAAGCTATTAAAAATAAATTCAAAAAAACTCCTATTTTTATACATCTTCCTCAAGGGGAGAAAGAAAAATTTTCAGGGATTGTCGACCTAGTTCAGAATAAATTTTTTTCCTATGATCAGGAAGGTGATGGTAAGGGAAAGCCCGGGGATGTTCCTGCCGATATTTCGGATGAAATGGAAATTAGTCATGCGGAGTTGATGGAAGCTGTGGCTGAAGTGGATGATGAATTGATAGAAATATACCTCGAAAATGGTGAGTTGACTGAGGAAGAGTTTTCCCGCGGATTCAAAGAGGGGATTCAGAAGGGAGAATTGATAC
>JAKUOQ010000099.1 GCA_022450865.1 Nitrospinales bacterium
CTGGTCGACTCTTTTGAATTTTGTTGAGCGTAGATAATACAGGCGGCCAAAACTAAAATTAATAACTTCGGCATTATTTACTCCTTGGATTCCACTCCCCGCGAGCTACAGCTGGTATGAAATTATCTAGTCCTGGGGGCGGAAAAGCTATCGTTTTACCCTGTTCTGCGCTCATATAAGCAGTCATTAATAATTCCGTAACATTTACGCCGTCGCTAAAATTTTCATTCGGGCGTTTGCCAGCTAAAAATGATTCTACCATATGACGATTTTCTGCTGTATACCCATATACTTCAGCTTCATTGCTTACAACGGGCATCCCACCTGATTCAGCATTTTGTTTTTCGACAAGGTCTTCACCAGCCTCTCCAGAAACTTCACGGCTAAAAAATACTTTCAGATCAGGATCAAGAGTATTTACAAACATAGAATACTCAGGGCCAAACAATTCTAGGCTAAGTCGCAATCCTTCACCTACAAAACACCAGGATGTAGTGGTTTCTACAATGATCTTTTCCCCATTTTCATCTAGATACTCAATAAGTGAGCGAGCAAAGTCCTCAGAAGGTCTTTTTGAATAGTCTGTTTTACCTTCACTATTCTTCGATAAGATATCAACATATTTAGGACGCTGCCATTTGAGACAATCAGTATGAGCGCTCACGCTAATTGGATTTATGGAATTACGCGGTTTACCTGGCTCCGTAAGCATAAAACGAGCTTCTTCTACGGAATGACACATCATATCATTTAATACACCGCCACCTTGCAATTCGCCTTCCCAAAACCAAGGCATATGTGGTCCACTGTGCTCTTCCGCTGCGCGGGCTAAAAATGGACGTCCTGTAGTGGCCGCACCGCGGGCCCAAATGATCTCTTTCCCTCGAGTAATCGATGGTGAAAATACTTGATTTTCCAAATATCCATCCAAAAGACCTGCGTTTTGGGTTAGTTCTAATACTTTCTTGGCCTCAGCAACATTTCGGCCGAGTGGCTTTTCACACGCAACTCCAATCAATTTACCTTTGTCGCTATTAACGGCATTTGCTATTTCCTCAAAAGTTTCAATACGAGCGTAATTTGGAGAGCAGACCCATATTGCATCCACGCCAGGATCTGCGATCATTTCAGTTATACTATTGAACGCTTTTGCTGGTCCGACCCCAAGATCATTCGCCAATTCAGCTGTGCCTTCCGCAGATTGCTTTGTTTTTGAAAAAACGCCAGTTACATCAACATCACGTACACCAAGTAAAGATTGAATGTGAAACCGGGAAATAAAACCTCCTCCAAGAAAACCGATGCCTAATCTTTTTTTTTCCATCGATATTATACCGATTGTAGTTCTTCTTCAGTTGCCTTGTGGTCATCCTTAAAAAATATCAGAAATACAAAAGCCATTACGGTACATAACACTGCTGGAACTAAGAAAAACTTCCACCATACTGTTGAACCATCCGCCAGTTTAAAAGTATCCCATATATAACCAGTGAACAATGTTCCTAAATAATTACCAACACCTAATGTAAAAAAAGTAAGCATGGCCTGTGCGGAAGCACGCATATCATCGCTGGCTTTCATATTTACATATATTTGTGAAGTAACAAAGAAAAAAGCAAAGCCAAAGCCATGTAATGTCAATGAGCCTACTATGACTGGTAAATTAGGTACCATAAATAAGAAATACCTTATTGGCCATGCTAAAATCCCAATCACCATTGTAAGTCTGACACCCAATTTCTGAATCGAAACATGCAGTAAGAAAAGCAGGACGATAACTTCAGCAATTTGTGCCACAGTTTTTATGGCCGTTAGCCAAGCTTCTTCAGCCCCCATGTCTAAAAGAAACGGTGCTGTTGGTATATAGTAAAATTGAAGCTCCGTGGTTACAACAAAAGAGGCCATCATAAAGATCAAAAAATTTCTATCTTTAAGCAATGAAAGTGCTTCAAGAAATGCAAGTGGGTTTTTCTGGCTTGCAACAGGGGGTGTTTTCGGCAAGGTTAGGCAATACACACCCATGATAATTGACATAACTGCAGCAAACATTAATAAGTCGCTTCCACCAGTCCAATTCTCCGTATGCCATTGACTGCGCATAAAGGTAACCATCCATCCTACAGCAATCCATCCAATAGTTCCCCACATACGAATCTTACCGAATTCAACTTCAGCATTTTTTAGATTTCGGAAACAAATAGAATTCGTCAATGCTAATGTCGGTGCATAAAAAAGACAGTAGATGAACATCCAAGTCCACATAGGACCAAATTCGTTCTGAAGAGCAGTAAAATAAAGAAGAACGCCACCAAGGAGATGGGCTACACTTAAAAATAATTGTGTAGGAAATAATCGATCCGCTATCTGTCCTCCTACAAAAGGAGCAATTATACACCCAAGCCACAAACAGCCATATATTGCTGAAATTTCACTACCAGCAAAACCTAGTTTATCTAAATGTGCACCAAGTGCAGTAGTCCAAGATCCCCATATGGCATACTGCAGGAACATCATAATACCAAAACGTGTTTTTAAATCACCCATTATTATAATTCCCTCCTAAATTATTTAATGTGAAATACTAAATAATATTCTTCAAACGATCTTTCTTTTCACCGGGTCCCATTCTACTCTCCGGCCTTCCAAATAGGATTGGGTAGCCATATGGCAGGCTACTGCCTCTTCAAACCCTTCTTCAATATTACAACGTGGCTCACCGCCATTACGAATACAATCTAACCAATCAGCGACATGCAGATGCGTCGGGTCTGCCCTTTTTCCCTCCTTGTAAGTATACATGAGACCTTTCTGCGCAAAGTATTTCGCTGTGGCTGAAGTTACGCCGTCAATATCCTTTGAACCGGGGGAATAGGAAAACATTGGCAAAGATGTGTTAATTATTCCATCGGCAATCTTTTGTTTATACCGTGTAGAACTATTGTCAGGGGTCACTGTTAACCCGCTCCCGACTTTCATTGTAGCATCATGGCCCATGAATACCTTACCACGATGATTACTATTTGTCAATGTAGCACTGTACATAACGGTGAGGTTCCTTTCCGGGTATTCAAAGACAGTTTGAAAATTATCCGGAACATCCCTTTCATGTTCAATCATATCAGGGAAATTTGCTTTTGTATAACGATAAATTCCTCCCGAAGAAGAAGCCGTTTTTGGAATTCCCAAATCCATAATCTGGTTTACAGCGTCAAAATCATGAGATAATAAATCTCCGGAAAGTCCCGTTCCATAATCATACCAGCATCTCCATCTAAAATATCTTTCCAAATTGAATGGTACCTTGTTTGGAGCCGGACCCTGCCAACGATCCCAATCTAATGTTTTTGGTGTCGCATAACGATCCTTGGATTCATATTTCCGGTAAACATCTTCAATTGAATTCCACTGGATTGGATACACCCAAGCACCACCAGGTGAATTACGATTTGTTGTTACTTCAACAAGAGTAATCGGACCTAGTATATCATTTTCAATAATTTCTCTTGCTTTTTCATGGCTAGCGACTGCCCGGCTGTGATGACCTAGCTGCAATTTCATTTTACTTCCTTTGAAGGCAGCATACATATCATGTGCTTCTTCCATGGTGCGTGTCATGCATTTTTCTACATAAACATGCTTACCGGCCCGTTCAGCATCAATAGCAATTTTTGAGTGCCAGTGGTCAGGTGTTGTGATAATTACAGCGTCAATATCTTCACTAGCCAACAAATCCTGATAATCCAGATATCCCTTGGCAGGGGCAGTTTGCTGTGCCACTCCATTTGGACGAATAGACGCCGTGGATGAAGCTATGCCCTGTTCTCTGCGAGTATCAAATACATCACATACACCAGTAAGGGCTAGATTGAGATCTTCTTGTTGTAAATATGTTTCAAACCGTTTATCTAGCTTGTTTTTATTTGCTGCATCTTTTGCTTTCGCAGCCCACTCAGGATTACCAAATCCAGCCGCTTTTAAGTCCTGGGCTCCGCGCCACCCATACCCAATCACACCTAAACGAATAAGATCACCTGGTTTTTTGGTCTTCAGTACAGCTGGTGCTTTCTTTTTCAAGGAAAGTTCTTCCATGATTTCACCGCTACGCATTTTATCTAGAGCTTGTTTTTTAAAATAATTCCATAAAAACAGCAGCATAGCTGGAACAGCTGCCAAACCTTTTATAATATCTCGTCTTTCGAATTGCAACCCGGGATTTTGATTTGACTGTTGTTCTTCTACTTTATTTGTTTTCGTGTCCGACATAAAAACGCTCCTTTAAATTAATCTTTACTTACAAATCTGTCTAAACCAGTGATGTGGCTGGTAGGAAACATTGCTAAAACAAATAAGGCACATGCTTCAACTAAATTTTTATCGACCAACAAATAGCTCCCTTCAGGCGGCTTGGAATACTCTAATCCAACTAGTGGTGGATGAAATAGATAATATACAACTAATAAGCAGGCGCCAGCTATACTGGCCCAGCGTGACATTAATCCAAACATTAGACTTAAACCGATCAAGGTTAGGCCCCACATATTCAATGTATCAACAAAGCTTAATAATCCAGGATTTGTAACTATCCATTTTGCTATACCAGAAAATATCCATTTTGAATCAAGCAGATAAGCTGCTGATGTCCAGTTTGAATTGGCCAATTTTGCCATGCCCTCAT